>NCKG01000093.1:0-7752 GCA_002279095.1 Cellulomonas sp. 14-74-6 | reverse complement strand
CGTCGGGTGGCTCAGGCGGCCGTCGAGGCCAGGCGGGCCGCGTCGTCCGCGCCGCCGTCCATCGTGTCGGCCAGCGTGACCAGCGGGTGCGCCGCCTCGGTGAGGATCCGGCGGCCCTCGGCGACGTTGTTGCCGTCGAGGCGGACCACCAGCGGCTTGGCCGCCTCGTCGCCGAGGATGCCCAGGGCCGCGACGATGCCGCGCGCCACCTCGTCGCACGCCGTGATGCCGCCGAACACGTTGACGAACACGGCCTTGACCTGCGGGTCGGACAGGATGATGTCCAGCCCGTCGGCCATCACCTGCGCCGAGGCGCCGCCGCCGATGTCGAGGAAGTTGGCAGGCTTGACGCCGCCGTGGCCCTCACCGGCGTAGGCGACCACGTCGAGCGTGCTCATCACCAGGCCGGCGCCGTTGCCGATGATGCCGACCTGACCGTCGAGCTTGACGTAGTTCAGGCCCTTCTCCTTGGCGCGCGCCTCGAGCGGGTCGGCCGCGGCCTTGTCCTCCAGCTCGGCGTGGTCGGGGTGGCGGAAGTCGGCGTTGGCGTCGAGCGACACCTTGCCGTCGAGCGCGATCACGTCGCCGTCCTCGGTCAGCACCAGCGGGTTGACCTCGACCAGGGTCGCGTCCTCGTCGCGGTAGACCGCCCACAGCCGCTCGAGCACGTCCACGACCTGACCGGCCACCTGCTGGTCGAAGTCGGCGGCCCGGACGATCTCCTCGGCCTTGGTGCGGTCGATGCCGGTGCGCGGGTCGACGGCGACGCGGGCGAGAGCCTGCGGGCGCTCGACGGCGAGCTGCTCGATCTCCATGCCGCCCTCGACGGATGCCATCGCCAGGTACCGGCGGTTGGCCCGGTCCAGCAGGAGCGACACGTAGTACTCGCTGGCGATGCGGGCTCCCGCGGCCACCATCACGCGGCGCACCGTGTGGCCCTTGATGTCCATGCCGAGGATCTGGCCGGCGACCTGCTCGGCCTCGTCGGCCGACCGGGCGAGCTTGACGCCGCCGGCCTTGCCGCGGCCACCCACCTTCACCTGGGCCTTCACGACGACGACGCCACCGCTCTCGCCGAGCAGCCGCTCGGCCGCCGCCCGCGCCTCCGCGGGGGTCGTCGCGACGATGCCCGGCAGGACCGGTACCCCGTGCTTCTCGAACAGGTCCCGTGCCTGGTACTCGAACAGGTCCACGCCGGCGCGTCCTCTCGCTCGTCCCGCACGTCGGTGTAGGCGACGTGCGCACCGGTGGCGACTCTAGCCGGGGACCGGCGATTTCTCGACATCGAGAGATTCGGTCGAGCAGCCGGCGGCGCGGCGGTGGTGGCGACCCGCATCTGCCTCCGGATGGCGTCAAGCCGTCTTGACAGCCTGCGCAACGTCAATCTACCTTGACAGCCATGACCGACACGTTGCTCGACAGGGCGACCTCCGACGACCCGGCGAGCGGCCTGGCCGCCGTCGGGGCGCTGCGCGAGCTCGCCGACCGCCTCGAGGCGCTGCAGGTGGAGCGTGCGCGGCGGCTCGGCTGGTCGTGGCAGCAGGTCGCCGCCGCCCTGGGCGTGTCCCGGCAGGCCGTCCACCAGAAGTACGGGAAGAGGTTGGGCTGATGTTCGAGAGGTTCACGCAGGATGCCCGCACCGCCGTGGTGCTGGCCCAGGAGCTCGCGCGCGAGCTGCACGCCGACCGGATCGGCGCCGAGCACGTGCTCGCCGGCGCCGTCCGCTCCGAGGGGTCGGTCGCCTCGCGCGCCCTGTCCTGCCTCGGTGCCGAGCCGTCGGCCGTCGCCGCGGCGGTGCGGCGCCGCAGCAGCACCGGCCTCGACCCGGATGCCCTCGCCGCGCTCGGCATCGACCTCGACGCCGTGCGGGCGCGGGCCGAGCGGCTCTTCGGTGTCGGTGCGCTCGACCGGCCGGCACCCGGTCGTGGTGGGCGACGCGGCAACCACACGCCGTTCGACCCGTCCGCCAAGAAGCTGCTCGAGGTCGCGCTGCGCGAGGCGGTCGCCGCCGGTCACCGGCGCATCGACACCGGCCACCTGCTCCTGGCCGTCGTGCGGCTCGACGACACGCAGGCCCACCAGGTGCTGCTCGGCCTCGGCCTCGGTGCCGACGAGGTGCGCGCCGCCGTCCGCCGTACCTGGGCCGAGCCCGACGACGGACCCACGCGCGTGCTCGTGGGCTGACGCGGGCTGCGGGGCCCGGTCACGGCTCGGGCCAGGGCCGCCGTCAGGGCCGCGCCGCGGGCCGAGCCGGCACCGCGTCTGCCTGCTCCGCCGCCGTGGTCGCCACCGGCCACCCGTCGTCGGTCCATGCCAGCTTGCGGATCGCCAGCCGGAAGTCACCGCCGGCCGTCGCGTCGTAGAAGTGGAACGCCAGGTACCCGTTCGAGTACGACTGCCCACCCGGCCCGACCATCGTCCCGGTGGTGCCGAGCAGCGGCGTCGCACCGTCAAGCGTGGCCGGGGTCCCGGTGCGGCCGACGTACGGCCCCCGCACGTCGGCGGACCGAGCCACCGCGATGTTGTACGTGGACGCCGTGCCCCGGCAGCAGCTGTCTCGCGAGACGAACAGGTAGTACCAGCGCCCGCGGTGCACCAGGTAGGCGGCCTCGATGGCGTCCGGTGGACCGAGGCGGCTCGCGATCGTGGTCGGGCTGGCGCCCGGCGCCGGCTTGCCGGACGGCCACTGCAGCTGGAGCAGCCGGATGCCGCCCCAGAAGGAGCCGTACGTCATCCAGGGAGTGCCCGAGGCGTCCGTGACTACGCCAGGGTCGATCGCGTTGTCGTTGCTCTCCCCCGCCGTCGACCGCCACACCTCGCCCTGGTCCACCCAGCGGTACGCCGGGTCCGACGGGTCCAGCGTGGTGTTGGTGGTCAGGCCGATCACCGAGGTGTTCGAGCCGAACGTGGAGGCGGCGTAGTACAGGTAGTACGTCCCGTCGTGCTCCACCACGTCCGGCGCCCAGAAGTTCTGCACGCCCTTGACCTGCTTGTACACCCACTGCGGACGCGTCGCGGCATCCCAGATGGTGCCGACGTAGCTCCACGTCCGGCCACCGTCCGTCGACCGCCGGATCTGCGGTGCGCCGAGCCCCTCGCGCACGTCGCCGGTGGAGAACACGTACCAGGGCTGATCGCCCGTGCCGGCCACCAGGGCCGGGTCGTGGGTGTGCAGGTCACCGGTGAGCGGCAGCTCCACGGCGGCGGGCCCGGCGGCGCTCGTCGCCGTCGCCGGGCCCGCCCCGCACCCGGCGGTCAGCAGCAGGACCGCCGTGAGCAGCGCGGCTGCCGGCAGGTGACGACGGCCAGGGTTGGGGCCGGACGTCGCCACCTGCCGGGTCACGGGCACCGGGCCACCGGGGCCCGGCTCACAGGCCCAGCCGGACCACGTTCCAGGACACCGGCGACACGCTGAGGCTCAGCCGGCCGTCCTGGACCGTAGCGGTGCCGTTGGCGCGGGGCGCCACGCTGCTGTCGTCGTCCGCCGTCGCCTGCCACGTGTGGTCGGGGTTCGACAGCGTGCTGGCCGAGGCGAGCCGCAGGTCCGGGATCGAGCGCAGGTCCACCTCCAGGCGAGCCTCCTGCGTGGTCGACCGGTTGACCACGAACAGGGCGACCGCCCCCGTCTCCGCGTCGTGCGTGGCCACGGCGTCGACCAGGGGAGCATCGCCGAACCTGGCCGTCTCGTAGGTCGGCACGTCGATCGCCACCTGCAGCACGTCGCCGACGGCCGCGGCGGAGGCCTGCGCGAAGGGGTGGAAGATCGTCTGCTTCCACGAGCGTCCGCCGGGCTCCGTCATGATCGGCGCGATCACGTTGACCAGCTGGGCCAGGCTCGCCGCGGCGACGCGGTCGGTGTGCCGGAGCAGGCTGATCAGCAGGCTGCCCACCACCACCGCGTCCGCGACGTTGTAGCGGTCCTCCAGCAGGACGGGCGCGACCGGCCAGTCGTCGCCGGTGGGCGGCTGGGACTCGGCGCGGTGCTGGTACCAGACGTTCCACTCGTCGAACGAGATGGCGATGCGCTTGGGGAGCTTCTTGTGCGCCCGGACGGCGTCGGCGGTCGCCGCGACCGACGTGATGAAGTGGTCCATGTCGAGGGCCGAGGCGAGGAACGAGCCGAGGTCGCCGTCCTGCTCGCAGTAGTAGGCGTGGGCGGAGACCATGTCGACCTGCTCGTAGGCCTCGGTGAGCACCGTCTGCTCCCACTCGCCGAAGGTCGGCATGCCGACCCCCGACGACCCGCTGGCCACCAGCTCGAGGTCGGGGTCGATCATCCGCATCGCGCGGGCCGTCTCCGCCGCCAGCCGGCCGTACTCGTGGGCGGTCTTGTGCCCGATCTGCCACGGGCCGTCCATCTCGTTGCCCAGGCACCACATCTTGACCTTGTACGGCGCCTGCGCCCCGTTGGCCCGGCGCAGGTCGGACAGAGCCGTGCCACCGGCCACGTTGCAGTACTCGAGCAGGTCGAGCGCCTCCTGCACACCGCGGGTGCCGAGGTTGACCGCCATCATCGGCTCGACGTCCGCTGCGGCGGACCACCGCATGAACTCGTCCACGCCGACGAGGTTCGGCTCGGTGGAGTGCCAGGCGAGGTCGAGCCGGCGCGGGCGCTGCGCCACCGGACCGATGCCGTCCTCCCAGCGGTACCCCGACACGAAGTTGCCGCCTGGGTACCGCACGGTGGACACGCCCAGCTCACGCGTGAGCTCGATGACGTCCTTGCGGAAGCCGTCGGAGTCCGCGGTCGGGTGCTGCGGGTCGTGGATGCCGGTGTACACGCAGCGGCCGAGGTGCTCGACGAACGAGCCGAACGTGCGCCGTCTGACCGGCCCCACGCGGAACGCGGGGTCGAGGGTGAGGCTGGCAGTGAACATGCGGGTGGAGCTCCTGGGTCGTGGTGGCGAGGGAACCGCGCCGGCACGGTGCCGCCCGGGCGGGCGCCGTGCCGTCGCACTACTTGATCGAGCCGAGCGACAGGCCGCCCTGCCAGTACTTCTGGAGGCTGAGGAACGCGATGATCAGCGGGAGCACGGAGACCAGCGCCCCCGTGGTGATCAGGTTCCACACCTGCTCGCCCCCGGCACCGGCGTTCGACAGCGCCTGCCAGTTGTTCAGGCCGACGGTGACGGGGAGCAGCTGCGGGTTCTGGACCATGGCGAGCGGCAGGAAGAAGTTGTTCCATGTCGCCACGACGGTCAGCAGGAGCACCGTCACGATCGCCGGCCGCAGGAGGGGCAGGGCCACCTGGCCGAACACCCGCAGCTCACCGGCACCGTCCACGCGCGCCGCGTCGAGCATCTCGTCGGGCACGGCGTCCTGCGCGTACACGCGCATCAGGTACACGCCGAGCGGGGACAGCAGCGACGGCAGGATGACGGCCCACATCGTGTTGACCAGGCCCACCCGGCTCAGCAGCACGAACGTGGGGATCACCAGCGCGGTCAGCGGGACCATCACCGAGCCGAGCAGCACGGAGAAGTACAGGTTGCGGCCCCGGAAGCGGTACTTGGCGAAGCCGTAGCCGGCGAGGATCGCCAGCACCGTCGCGCCGATCCCGCCGGAGAGGGCGTAGACGAACGAGTTGGTGAGCCACCGCCAGTAGATGCCGCCCTGGTGCTGCCCCAGGCCACGCAGGTTGTCCAGCAGGTTCAGGTGCGAGTCGAACCACAGGGGGCCGTGCGCGCCGGTGAACAGACCGGAGTTGCTCTTGGTCGCCGCGACCACCAGCCACCACAGCGGGAGGATGAAGTAGAGGACGAGGACCAGCAGGAACAGGTGCGAACCCAGCCGCGGGCTGCGCCGGGCGGCATTGGCGGCGACGTCCGCGTCCTGGTGCCGAGCAGTCGGCTGACGAAGGCTCGTGGTCATGACTGCAGTCCGCTCTGCTTGCGCGTCAGGAAGAGGAAGAAGTAGGAGCCGATGAAGACGACGACCCCGAGCGCGAAGGCGATGGTGGACGCGTAGTTGAACTGGCTGTAGGAGAACGCCAGCGAGTACGCGTACATGTTCGGCGTGTAGTCGGGCGGGATCGCGCCCTGCGCGATGGAGCGCAGCACCTGTGGCTCGGTGAAGAACTGCAGCGTGCCGATGAGCGAGAACACGACGACCATCACCATCGAGCTCGAGATCATCGGCACCTTGATGCGCGTCGAGATCTGCCACCCGCTCGCGCCGTCGATGCGCGCCGCCTCGTAGATCGACGGATCCACGGAACGCAGCGCCGCGTAGATGACCACCATGTAGTAGCCCGACCACTGCCAGGTGACGATGTTCACCAGGCTGGCGAAGATCATGTTCTGCGCCAGGAAGTTCGGGGCGTGCACGCCCACGAGCCCGAGGATGTCGTTCGCGGGCCCGAACCGGGGGCTGTAGAGGAACCCCCACATCAGCGCACCGATCATGGCGGGCACCGCATAGGGCACAAAGATCATCAGCCGGGAGAACTTGGACAGGCGTGTCGTCAGGGTGTCGAGCACGAGCGCCGCGACGAGGGCCACCACGATCTGCACCGGCACCATGACGATCGCGTACAGCGCGACGCGTCCGAGACCGTGCAGGAACAGCGGGTCGGTGAAGGCCCTCGCATAGTTGCCGAGGCCCACGAAGCGGTCGCCGGTGGCGAGAGTCTTCGACCGCAGGCTCATCCAGAACGCGTACGCGATGGGCGCTACGAGGAATGCCAGGAAGATGACGGTGAACGGTGTCACGAAGAGCCAGCCCCAGCGCTGCCTGTTCGTCTCGATCGAGCTCGCCGCACCCCGGACCGTCGTCGCGCTGCGCTGCGGTGCGGTGGACGTGATGGTGCTCATGGGCCTTCCTTCCGCCAGGCCCGGGGTCGGCGCGCGGACGACGCGCCGACCCCGGGACGAGGACCTCAGTTGCTGACCTTGAAGCCCTGCTGCTTGGCGTACTGCACGAGGCTGTTCTGCAGGTTGTCCAGCGCGGTCGAGGCGTCCTGCTTACCCTGCGCCATGTCGTACAGCTGCTGGGTCTGCTGGTCGAACGCGTAGTTCTGGAACGGGCTGAACGTGAAGCCCTTGTAGCCGGCAGCCGCGGTGAGGAACACGTCCTTGTTGATCTGCTGACCACCGAAGAACGGGTACGCGAGGTTCTTGAAGTAGTCCGAGTCGAGGATCGGCTTCCACAGCGGGAACAGAGCGCCCTGCTCGATACCGATCTTCCACGCCGCTTCCGTGTTGAAGACAGCCTTCGCCACCTCGGCGGCGGCGGCCTTGTCCTTCGCCTGGCTGGTCACCGCGAAGGTCGAGCCACCCCAGTTGATCTGGACGGGACTGGAGGGGTCCCACTGCGGGATGGGCGCCACCTTCCACTGCGCGCTCGCGTCGCTGCCCGACAGGCCCTTGAGGTAGCCCGGGCCCCACGCCGCCGCCAGGTAAACGGCGTACGTGCCGTCGACGAGCTTGGTGTTGTAGTCGGTGGTGAAGGCGTCGTCGGCGGCGACGAGCTTCTTGTCCAGCAGGCCCTTCCAGTAGCTCAGGACCTTCTTGGCGTTGTCGTCGTTCGCCTTGATGCCGACATCCGTGGGCTTGGTGGAGTCGTAGGTGAAGGGCGTCGAGCCGACCTGCGAGAACAGCGCCTGGTTGAATGCCCGGCCGTTGGTCGGGAAGTTGGTGATGTACCCCTTGTAGCCCGCGTCCCGCAGCTTCTGGGCCGCGGTGGCGAACTCGTCCCAGGTCGTGGGGACCGGGACGTTGTACTTGGCGAAGATGTCCGCGCGGTAGAGCATGC
>NCKG01000092.1:0-7778 GCA_002279095.1 Cellulomonas sp. 14-74-6 | reverse complement strand
CCTGCCGATACGAGACATGGGCTTCTCCTCTCCGTCTCTGTCGTTACCAGACGTAGGCGAGGACTTCCCCACCCACGCCCTTCTTGGCGGCCTGCTTGTCCGTCAGCAGCCCGGACGACGTGGACAGGATCGCCACGCCAAGGCCGCCGAGCACCTTCGGCAGGTTGGTCGACTTGGCGTACACGCGCAGGCCCGGCTTGGACACGCGCTTGACGCCGGCCAGCGCACGCTCGCGGTGCGGGCCGTACTTCAGGGTCACGACGAGGTTCTTGCCCACCTCGGCGTCCTCGACGGTCCAGCCGGCGATGTAGCCCTCGGCCTGCAGGATCTCGGCGATGTGCGACTTCAGCTTCGAGAACGGGATGCTCACCGAGTCGTGGTGCGCGGAGTTGGCGTTGCGCAGCCGCGTCAGGAAGTCGGCGATCGGGTCGGTCATGGTCATGGGGCGTCGCCCCTCTCTCGCCGGGGTATCCCGGTCCCGCCGTTGCGGGACCGGGACCTACCGACGTCTGTCTCCTACAGGGTTCGTTACCAGCTGCTCTTGGTGACGCCGGGCAGCTCGCCGCGGTGCGCCATCTCGCGCACGCAGATCCGGCACAGGCCGAACTTGCGGTACACCGAGCGGGGGCGGCCGCAGCGCTGGCAGCGGTTGTAGCCACGCACACCGAACTTCGGCGTGGCGTTCGCCTTGTTGACGAGGGCGGTCTTCGCCATGTCAGTCCTCCTTGAACGGGAAGCCGAGGGCCTTGAGGAACGCGCGTCCCTCGTCGTCCGTGGTGGCCGTGGTGACGACCGTGATGTCCATGCCGCGCACGCGGTCGATGTTGTCCTGGTCGAGCTCGTGGAACACCGACTGCTCGGTCAGACCGAACGTGTAGTTGCCGTGACCGTCGAACTGCTTGGCCGACAGCCCGCGGAAGTCACGGATGCGCGGCAGCGCGATCGACAGCAGGCGGTCCAGGAACTCCCAGGCCCGGTCGCCGCGCAGCGTGACGTGCGCGCCGATCGGCATCCCCTCGCGCAGCTTGAACTGCGCGATCGAGGTGCGGGACTTGGTCACCTGCGGCTTCTGGCCGGTGATGGCGGTGAGGTCGCGGACGGCTCCGTCGATCAGCTTGGAGTCCCGTGCAGCCTCGCCGACGCCCATGTTCACCACGACCTTGACGAGGCGCGCGACCTGGTTGACGTTCTCGTGGCCGAACTGCTTGAGCAGCGCGTCACGGATCTCGGCGTTGTAGCGCGCCTTCAGCCGCGGCTGTGCCGGCGCGTCGATGGTGGTCTGCGTCATCAGATGTCCTTACCGGAGCGCTTGGCCACGCGGACGCGGACCGTACGGGTGCGACCGTCACGCTCGACCTGCTCGGTGCGGTAGCCCACCCGGGTGCCCTTCTTGGTCTCCGGGTCGACCAGCATCACGTTGCTGATGTGGATGGGAGCCTCGACGGTCTCGATGCCACCGGTCCGGGTGCCGCGCTGGGTCTGGCCGGCCTTGACGTGCTTGGTCACCCGCTGCACGCCCTCGACGACCACGCGCTGGGTCTCGACGAGAACCTCCAGGACGCGACCCTGCTGGCCCTTGTCCCGGCCCGAGATGACGACGACGAGGTCGCCCTTCTTGATCTTGGCCATGGTCAGAGCACCTCCGGCGCCAGCGAGATGATCTTCATGAACTTCTTGTCGCGGAGCTCGCGACCGACCGGACCGAAGATGCGGGTGCCACGGGGCTCCCCGTCGTTCTTCAGGATCACCGCCGCGTTCTCGTCGAACTTGATGTACGAGCCGTCGGCGCGACGGCGCTCCTTGCGGGTGCGGACGACGACCGCCTTGACGACGTCGCCCTTCTTCACGTTCCCGCCCGGGATCGCGTCCTTCACCGTGGCGACGATGACGTCACCGATGCCGGCGTAGCGGCGACCGGAACCGCCGAGCACACGGATGCACAAGATCTCCTTGGCACCGGTGTTGTCGGCGACGCGCAGCCGCGTCTCCTGCTGGATCATCTACCTGCTCCTGTCGTCTGGCGGGTTCTCGCCGCCCGGTCTCCCGGACGGACGAGCCTGGCCGAACGGATAGTTGCCGTGGTGCACACGTCGCGGACCGGGGTCCGCCCGTGGGCAACTGCCTGTCTGCTTACTTGGCCTTCTCGAGGACCTCGACCACGCGCCACCGCTTGGTGGCCGACAGCGGACGCGTCTCCATGATGAGCACGAGGTCGCCGATGCCCGCCGAGCTGAGCTCGTCGTGCGCCTTCACCTTGCTCGTACGCCGCATGACCTTGCCGTAGAGCGGGTGCTTGACCCGGTCCTCGACCTCGACCACGACGGTCTTCTCCATCTTGTCGCTGACGACGTAGCCCCGGCGCGTCTTGCGGTACGCGCGGTGCTCGGACGTCGCCGTCGTCGACTCGTTCTTGGTGCTCATGCGATCCTCACTCGCTCGGGCTCGGGGCGGTCCGGATGCCGAGCTCGCGCTCGCGCAGGATCGTGTAGATCCGGGCGATGTCGCGGCGGACGGCCTTGAGCCGACCGTGGCTCTCCAGCTGGCCCGTGGCCGACTGGAAGCGGAGGTTGAACAGCTCCTCCTTGGCCTTCTTCAGCTCGGCGACGAGACGCTCGTCGTCGTAGCCGTCCAGCTCGCTCGGCGCGAGGTCCTTGGTTCCGACGGCCATCAGCTGGCACCTCCCTCGCGGACCAGGAAACGGGTCTTCATCGGGAGCTTGTGCTGCGCGCGGCGCATGGCCTCACGAGCGAGCTCCTCGGGGACCCCGGCCAGCTCGAAGAGCACCCGGCCGGGCTTGACGTTGGCGATCCACCACTCCGGCGAACCCTTGCCGGAACCCATACGGGTCTCGGCGGGCTTCTTGGTGAGCGGCCGGTCCGGGTACACGTTGATCCAGACCTTGCCGCCACGCTTGATGTGGCGGGTCATGGCGATACGAGCAGCCTCGATCTGCCGGTTGGTGACGTAGGCGGGCTCGAGAGCCTGGATGCCGAAGTCGCCGAAGGCGATGGAGGTGCCACCCGTCGCGGCGCCGGAGCGCCCGGGGTGGTGCTGCTTGCGGTGCTTCAGCCTGCGCGGGACGAGCACGGCTCAGGCCTCCGTTCCGGTCTCAGGGGTGGTGTCCGACGACGGGGCGTCCGACTGCTCCGAGCGCTCCGGCCGACGGGCACCGGCACGCGGGCCGCGCTCGGGACGGTCGCCCCGGTCGCCACGCGGACCACGCGACGGGCGGGGAGCCGCCGTCGCCTGCTCGCGGGCGAACTCCTTCTCGGTCATGTCGCCCTTGTAGACCCAGACCTTCACGCCGATGCGGCCGAAGGTGGTGCGGGCCTCGTGGAAGCCGTAGTCGATGTTGGCGCGCAGCGTGTGCAGCGGCACCCGACCCTCGCGGTAGAACTCCGTGCGGCTCATCTCCGCACCGCCGAGGCGACCGGAGACCTGCACGCGGATGCCCTTCGCACCGGCGCGCTGGGCGGACTGGATGCCCTTGCGCATGGCGCGACGGAAGGCGACACGAGCAGAGAGCTGCTCGGCGATGCCCTGGGCGACGAGCTGAGCGTCGGCCTCGGGGTTCTTCACCTCGAGGATGTTCAGCTGGATCTGCTTGCCCGTGAGCTTCTCGAGGTCTCCGCGGATGCGCTCGGCCTCGGCGCCGCGGCGGCCGATGACGATGCCCGGGCGGGCGGTGTGGATGTCGACGCGGACCCGGTCACGGGTGCGCTCGATCTCGACCTTGGCGATGCCGGCGCGCTCGAGGCCCGTCGACATCAGCTTGCGGATCTGCACGTCCTCGCGCACGTAGTCGCGGTAGCGCTGACCGGTCTTGGTCGAGTCGGCGAACCACCGCGAGCGGTGGTCGGTCGTGATGCCCAGGCGGTACCCGAGCGGGTTGACCTTCTGTCCCACTATCGGGCCCGTCCCTTCGTGCTCTGTGCCGTCGCCTGCTCGCGCTCGGCGACCACCACGGTGATGTGGCTCGTGCGCTTGAGGATGCGGCCGGCACGACCCTGCGCGCGCGGCCGGAACCGCTTCATCGTCGGGCCCTCGTCCACGAAGATCTCGGAGACGTAGAGGTTCGCCTCGTCGAGCCGCGTGCTCGCTCGCTTGGCGCCCTCGACCGCGTTCGCGATCGCCGACTCCACGGTCTTGAGGACCGGCTGTGCCGCGACCTGCGGGGCGAACCGCAGCACGGCCACCGCCTCGCTGGCCTGCTTGCCACGGACGAGGTCCACGACGCGCCGGGCCTTCTGGGGCGTGACGCGGACGAACCGCGCCTTCGCCATGGCTTCCATCGCTGTCCTGCCTTCTGTCTGCGCCGTCAGGGCGTCGTCACCGACCCGGGGGTCAGCGGCGACGGCCCTTCCGGTCGTCCTTCTCGTGGCCGCGGAACGTCCGCGTGGGGGCGAACTCGCCGAGCTTGTGGCCGACCATCGACTCGGTGACGAACACCGGCGTGTGCTTGCGGCCGTCGTGCACGGCGAAGGTGTGGCCGAGGAACTCGGGCGTGATGACCGAGCGGCGCGACCACGTCTTGATGACGTTCTTCGTGCCCGCCGTGTTCTGGACGTCGACCTTCTTCTGCAGGTGGCCGTCGACGAACGGGCCCTTCTTCAGGCTGCGTGGCATCTCAGGCTCCTATCAGCGCTTCTTGCCGGTGCGCCGACGGCGCACGATGAGCTTGTCGCTCGGCTTGTTCGGACGACGGGTACGACCCTCGGGCTGGCCCCAGGGGCTGACCGGGTGACGGCCACCGGACGTCTTGCCCTCACCACCACCGTGCGGGTGGTCGATCGGGTTCATCGCGACACCACGGACGGTCGGGCGCTTGCCCTTCCAGCGCATGCGGCCGGCCTTGCCCCAGTTGATGTTCGACTGCTCGGCGTTGCCGACCTCGCCGATCGTCGCGCGGCAGCGCAGGTCGACGTTGCGGATCTCACCGGACGGCATGCGCAGCTGGGCGTACGGCCCGTCCTTGGCGACGAGCTGCACCGAGGCACCCGCGGAGCGGGCGATCTTCGCACCGCCGCCGGGCCGCAGCTCGATGGCGTGGATGATCGTGCCGGTGGGGATGTTGCGCAGCGGCAGGTTGTTGCCCGGCTTGATGTCCGCCGTGGCACCGGCCTCGACGAGGTCGCCCTGGTTCAGCCGGTTCGGCGCGAGGATGTAGCGCTTCTCGCCGTCGGCGTAGTGCAGGAGCGCGATGCGCGCCGTGCGGTTGGGGTCGTACTCGATGTGCGCGACCTTGGCCGGCACGCCGTCCTTGTCGTGGCGACGGAAGTCGATCACCCGGTACGCCCGCTTGTGGCCGCCGCCGTGGTGGCGGGTGGTCACGCGGCCGGTCGAGTTGCGACCGCCCGACTTGGTCAGCGGACGGACCAGCGACTTCTCCGGCTCGGACCGCGTCAGCTCGACGAAGTCGGCCACGCTCGAGCCACGACGGCCCGGCGTCGTCGGCTTGTACTTACGGATTCCCATGTCAGTAGTCCTCTCGGGCCGCTCAGCCGACCGGTCCGCCGAAGATGTCGATCGAACCCTCGCGGAGGGTGACGATCGCACGCTTCGTGGCCTTGCGACGGCCGATGCCGAACCGGGTCCGGCGGGCCTTGCCCTGCCGGTTGGCGGTGTTGACCGAGTCGACCTTGACGCCGAAGACCTGCTCGACGGCGATCTTGATCTCGGTCTTGTTGGCCCGCGGGTCGACGAGGAACGTGTACTTGCCCTCGTCGAGCAGGCCGTAGCTCTTCTCCGAGACCACCGGGGCGATCAGGATGTCGCGCGGGTCCTTGCCGACGGTGCTCACTTGGTCTCCTCCTTGGCGGCCGCGGTGCCGGCGAGGAACGCGTCGAGCGCACCCTGCGTGAACACCACGTCGTCGCTGACGAGCACGTCGTAGGTGTTCAGCTGGTCGGAGACCAGCAGGTGCACCCGCTCGACGTTGCGCAGCGACTTCCACGTGATCTCGTCGGCCCGCTCCACGACCACCAGGACGTTCTTGCGGCCCGACAGGTTGTCGAGGACCTTGATGGCGGCCTTGGTCGACGGCGCCGCACCCGGGGCGAACCCGGTGACGACGTGCACACGACCCGCACGGGCGCGGTCCGAGAGAGCACCGCGGAGCGCCGCGGCCTTCATCTTCTTCGGGGTCCGCTGGCTGTAGTCACGCGGCTGCGGGCCGTGGACGGTGCCACCGCCGGCGAACTGCGGCGCACGGGTCGAACCCTGGCGGGCGCGGCCGGTGCCCTTCTGCTTGTACGGCTTCTTGCCGCCGCCGGACACCTCGCCACGAGTCTTCGTGGCGTGCGTGCCCTGCCGTGCCGCAGCGAGCTGCGCGACGACGACCTGGTGGATCAGCGGGACGTTGGTCTGCACGTCGAAGACGGTGCCGGGCAGGTCGGCCGTGCCGGCCTTGTTGCCCTCGGCGTCCAGGACGTCGACGGTCAGCGTGTCACTCATCGTGGTCACGCACCCTTCACAGCGGTACGCACGAGGACCACGCCGCCCTTGGGGCCGGGGACGGCGCCCTTGACGAGCAGCAGACCCCTCTCGGCGTCGACCGCGTGCACGGTCAGGTTCTGAACGGTCTGACGGGCGTTGCCCATCCGGCCGGCCATCCGCATGCCCTTGAACACGCGCGACGGGGTGGACGCCCCACCGATCGAGCCCGGCTTGCGGTGGTTGCGGTGCGAACCGTGGGAAGCGCTGACGCCCTTGAAGCCGTGACGCTTCATCACACCGGCGGTGCCCTTGCCCTTGGTGGTGCCGGAGACGTCCACCGACTGGCCCGCCTCGAAGGCGGTCGCGGTCAGCTCCTGGCCGACCGAGTAGTCGGCGGCGTCCGCGGTGCGGATCTCGGCCACGTGCCGGCGGGGGGTGACCCCGGCCTTCTCGAAGTGGCCCTTGAGCGGCTTGGTGACCTTGCGCGGGTCGATCTGGCCGTAGGCCAGCTGCACCGCGACGTAGCCGTCGGCCTCAGCGGAGCGCACCTGCGTCACGACGTTCGTGCCCACCTCGACGACCGTGACGGGGACGAGGCGGCCTGCCTCGTCCCACACCTGGGTCATGCCGAGCTTGGTGCCGAGGAGCGCCGTGACCGGGCGAGCGGTCTGCTGGGTTGCCATGAAGATCAGTCCTTCCCAGCGATCAGAGCTTGATCTCGATGTTCACGTCCGCAGGCAGGTCGAGACGCATGAGCGAGTCGACGGCCTTCGGCGTGGGGTCGATGATGTCGATCAGCCGCTTGTGCGTGCGCATCTCGAAGTGCTCGCGGCTGTCCTTGTACTTGTGGGGCGACCGGATGACGCAGAAGACGTTCTTCTCCGTCGGCAGCGGCACCGGGCCCACGACCTGCGCACCAGCTCGGGTCACCGTGTCGACGATCTTGCGCGCCGAGCTGTCGATGACCTCGTGGTCGTAGGACTTGAGCCGGATGCGGATCTTCTGTCCCGCCATGGCGTCGTCTACTTCTCTCTCTTCGAAACCGGTCCGTCCGACCCCCGCACTCGGGCGTGTCGCATTGAGCGACACACTCTCGCGCTGCGCACCGTCAGGTACGAGGTCAGTGGTTGCGGTCGAGCCCCTCACCGCCGGGTGACCCCGGGGTCCGTGGGCTCTCCACGTCGTCGCGCCCGCCTGTCTGCGGCGCGCGAACGCACCACACCCCAGCGGGCGACCCCGACAGTCTGCCAGACGGTCGGCCGATTGGCCAAACCCGGGTCGATGACGACCGCATCACACCCCACCCGGCCGCGCGCCCACCGCGGCGCCAGGGTAGGCGGCAC
>NCKG01000386.1:0-1030 GCA_002279095.1 Cellulomonas sp. 14-74-6 | reverse complement strand
TCCTGCACGCCGGCGGCAAGTTCGGCGGCGGCGCCTACGCGGTCTCCGGTGGTCTGCACGGCGTCGGATCCTCCGTGGTCAACGCGCTGTCGACCCGTTTCGACGTCGAGGTCAAGCAGAAGGGCTTCGTCTGGCGGCATCGCTTCGCGAACGGCGGCGCCCCGCAGCAGCAGCTGGAGAAGGGCGAGCCGACCGACGAGACCGGAACCGCCATCACGTTCTGGCCGGACGCGGAGATCTTCACCGAGACCATCGAGTTCGAGTACGACATCCTGCGCACCCGCTTCCAGCAGATGGCGTTCCTCAACAAGGGACTGCGCATCTCGCTGACCGATGAGCGCGCGCACCACCGCGACACCGAGGACGAGGTCGCCGAGCCGACTCCGGGCGAGGACGCCGACCACCTGCACACCGTGTCGTACCGGTACGAGGGCGGTCTGATCGACTACGTCAAGCACCTCAACGCCGCGAAGAAGTACGAGGTGGTGCACCCGGAGGTGATCGACTTCGAGGCGGAGGACACCGAGCGGCGCATCTCGGTGGAGATCGCCATGCAGTGGACGGGTGCCTACTCCGAGTCGGTGCACACCTACGCGAACACCATCTCCACCACGGAGGGCGGTACGCACGAGGAGGGCTTCCGTGCGGCGATGACCTCCCTGATCAACCGCTATGCGCGGGACAAGGGCCTGCTCAAGGAGAAGGACGACAACCTGACGGGCGACGACATCCGGGAGGGTCTGACCGCCGTCGTCTCCGTCAAGCTCGGCGAGCCTCAGTTCGAGGGTCAGACGAAGACGAAGCTCGGCAATACCGAGGCGAAGACCTTCGTGCAGCGCGTGGTGAACGAGCGGCTCGGCGACTGGCTGGACTCCCACCCGAACGACGCGCGGGACATCATCCGCAAGTCGATCCAGGCCTCCGCCGCCCGCATAGCGGCGCGCAAGGCGCGCGAGGCGACCCGCCGCAAGGGTCTGCTCGAGTCGAACTCGATGCCCGGCAAGCTCAAGGACTGCCAGTCGAACAACCC
>NCKG01000091.1:0-7820 GCA_002279095.1 Cellulomonas sp. 14-74-6 | reverse complement strand
CTACATCGCGATGCCCAAGTTCAACCTGTACCAGTCGCTGCACACGACGGTGATCGGACCCGGCGGCAAGCCGGTGGAGATCCAGATCCGGACGCACGACATGCACCGTCGTGCGGAGTACGGCGTCGCGGCCCACTGGAAGTACAAGGAGAACGCGAAGAACGGCACCGCCGAGGTGGCCGGCGACATGACGTGGCTGCGCCAGCTCGTCGACTGGCAGAAGGAGACGGCCGACCCGACGGAGTTCCTCGACTCGCTGCGCTTCGAGATCGCCGGGTCCGAGGTCTACGTCTTCACGCCCAAGGGCGACGTCATCGCGCTGCCGCAGGGATCGACACCCGTCGACTTCGCCTACGCCGTGCACACGCAGGTGGGCCACCGCACGATGGGCGCCCGGGTCAACGGCCGCCTCGTGCCGCTGGACTCGACGCTCGAGAACGGCGACGTCGTCGACGTCTTCACGTCGAAGTCGGAGACTGCCGGCCCGTCGCGCGACTGGCTGGGCTTCGTCAAGAGCCCACGCGCCCGGAACAAGATCCGGCAGTGGTTCACCAAGGAGCGCCGCGAGGAGGCCGTCGAGCGCGGCAAGGACGCGCTGGCCAAGGCGATGCGCAAGCAGAACCTGCCGATGCAGCGGCTGCTGTCGCACGAGTCGCTCGTCGCCCTGGCGAACGAGATGCGGTACCCGGACGTCACCGCGCTGTACGGGGCGATCGGGGAGAACCAGGTCGCCGCCAGCACCGTGGTGCAACGGCTGGTGCACTCGCTCGGCGGCGAGCCCGCGGCGGAGGAGGACATCGCCGAGACGGCGCGTCCGGGGCCGACGGCCCGGCGGGTGCGCACCGGTGACCCGGGTGTCGTGGTCAAGGGCGTCGACGACGTCTGGGTCAAGCTCGCCAAGTGCTGCACGCCGGTGCCCGGCGACGAGATCATCGGCTTCGTCACCCGCGGAGCCGGCGTCAGCGTGCACCGGGCCGACTGCGTGAACGTCGACAACCTGCGCAGCCAGCCCGAGCGGCTGGTGGACGTCAGCTGGGGTCACACGAGCTCGCAGCTGTTCCTGGTGCAGATCCAGGTCGAGGCGCTGGACCGGTCCCGGCTGCTGTCGGACGTCACCCGGGTGCTGTCCGACCACCACGTCAACATCCTGTCGGCGGCGGTCTCCACGTCCCGGGACCGTGTGGCACTGTCCCGGTTCGTGTTCGAGATGGCGGAGCCGTCCCACCTGGCCTCGGTGCTCTCCGCGGTCCGGAAGGTCGAGGGTGTGTTCGACGTCTACCGGATCACCGGAGCCCGAACGGCGGACGAGCCGGCCATCCGGGCCTGATCCTGCCCCGGGCGACCTCCCGGGACCGGTTCGTCACAGCCGTCCGAGCAGCTCGCGAGCCTGCCGGAGGCCGCGTCCTCCCGCGGCCTCCTCCAGCCGCGCCCGGGCCGCTGCAGGGTCGAACCCGAGCCCGCACAGCCCCTCGAGCACCACGGCAGCCACCGGCGCGGGCAGCCACCGTGCGACGTCCAGCCCCGTCCGCTGGACGGTCGTCACCCGGGTGCGACCGAAGCTCACCACGTCCTCTGCGGGGAGCGGGGCCTCGGCACTCGACCGCCACGGGTCGGGGTCCGTACGCCGGCCCCGCGGAGGAACGAGCACGTCGACGCGTGCCGGTGCAGGACCGCCGAGGTGCACCCATGCGGCACTCGCCCGGCCGACCACGCCGCGTGCCGGCACGACGTCCGCGACGGCAGCCAGTCGCATGGTCGGTGACACGTCGAGACCGGCCGCGACGGCGACGTCACCCCACAGCACCGCCACCGTCCCGTCCCGGCACATGCCGGCCCACGCAAGCGCTCCGACATCGCTCCTGCGGACAAGCTCAGGAAGGGGTACGCGGACGGGCACGAGGGCATGGAGCGCGGACACGCCGTCAGCATGCCGTCGGGCACGCCGACCGGTTGACCGCCCTGTGGACGACCCCCGGCCGCGGGGCCCGACGGCAGGCGCCGGGCGCTCAGCCCCGGGTGTCCTGCGCTGCGCGCTGAACCTGCTCGAGCCAGACGCGGCGAGCGTCGAGCGCCGCCTGCGCCTCTGCCACGGCGCGGGCGTCACCCTTGGCACGGGCACGAGCGAGGTCCGCCTCGAGACCCGCGATCGCCTGCTCGAGCTGGGCGGCAGCCCCCTCGGCGCGCGCCCTCGTCTCCGGGTTGGTCCGGCGCCACTGGGCGTCGTCCGCCTCCCGGACCACCTGCTCGACGGCCCGGAGACGGCCCTCGACGCGCTGCACGTCTCCGCGTGGCACCTTCCCGGCCGCCTCCCAGCGCTCCTGCACGGAACGCAGGGTCGCCTTCGCAGCCCCGAGGTCCCGGACCGGCAGCAGGGCCTCCGCCTCGGCGAGCAGCGCCTCCTTGACGACGAGGTTCGCCTGGTACTCGGTGTCGGTGGCCTGGTTGGCCGCGTCGCGTGCCGCGAAGAAGGCGTCCTGGGCGGCACGGAACCGGGCCCACAGCGCGTCGTCGACCGGGCGGCTGGCCCGTCCGGCGGCCTTCCACTGCGTCATCAGGTCACGGAAGGCACCCGCCGTCGGCCCCCACTCGGTGCTCGCGGACAGCCGCTCGGCCTCGGCCACCAGCGCCTCCTTGGCGCCCTTGGCTGCGGCGTTCCGCGACTCGAGCTCGGCGAAGAAGTGCCGCCGCTCACGGTCGAACGTGGTGCGCGCGTGGCTGAAACGCTTCCAGAGCGCCTCCTCCGTCGCCCTGTCGAGACGCGGCCCGGAGCGCTGGGCCTCCTTCCACTGGTCCAGCAGGGCGCGGAGCTGTTCGCCCGCAGGACGCCACTGGATCCGGCTGGGATCCGTCTCGGCGATCTTCTCCGCCTGCTCCACCAACGTGGTGCGCGCAGCGGCAGCAGCCTCGCGCGCGGCCGCGCGCTCGGCCTCGGCGGTGGCACGCCGCTCGGCAGCGACAGTGCGCAGGGCGTCCAGGCGCTCGCGCAGCCCGACGAGGTCACCGACCGCTGCCGGTGCCGCCAGCTCCTCGGTCAGCTTGGCGAGGGTCTGGTCGATCTCCTTGACGGAGAGGTCCGTGGCGGAGAGCCGCGCCTCGAACAGCACCACCTTGGCCTGCAGGTCGAGGAACCGGCGCACGTAGAGCGCGAGTGCCTCGTCCGGGGTGGCGCCGGGGAACTGGCCGACCTCACGCTCGGTCTCGCCGTCGCGGACGAACACCGTCCCGGCGTCGTCGACGCGGCCGAACTCGGCCGCGCGCGCCGCTTCAGCGGGGTCCACCGGCGCGACCGGGGCGGGGGCTGCAGCAGGTGCAGCCGCAGTCGCGGGTCGGCCGGCAGGACGAGGCGTCGGCCGGACCGAGGCCGGGGTGGGGCGCGGGCCGGGACGAGGAGTCGGCCGGGGTCCGGGGACCGGCGCCGGCGGTGCGGGGGCCGGGTCGGGCAGCGGGGTCCCGGCCTCCGGCGCAGCCGGCGCGTCGGCGGTGGTGGGCTCCGCTGCGTCGGCGGCGTCCGTGGTGGCCGTCGGCTCGGTGGGCTCGTCGGCGGGCGCGCCGTCGTCACCCTGGTCGGCAGGAGCGGGCTCCTCCTGGGACGACGCGGCAGCAGCAGGCTGCTCGACGGGGGCGGTCGGCGGCTCGGGGGCCGGCTCGGCTGCGTCGTCGACGTCGTTCGCGGCCTCGGCCGTGGTGGGGACCGTCGTGGCCTCGCCGTCCTCGTCGGGCGCCGTCGGCGTCTGGGGGCTCTGCGTCACTGGGTCTCCACTCCCTCGATGATGACGTCCGACGCCGGGGCGGTGGTGGTACCCACCGTCACGGTGCCCGCGTCTGCGATGGCCTTCAGCACGTCCAGACCGGACGTGATGTGGCCGAACACGGTGTAGCCGCCCGCCGAGTCCGACGGGATCGTCGAGTCGGCGTAGACCAGGAAGAACTGGCTGCCCATCGAGCTGCCGTTGCCGGACTGCCGCGCCATCGCGATGGTGCCGGCCTTGTACACGTTGTCAGCGGGGGAGTTCTCGATCGGCCCCCAGCTGTACCCGGGGCCGCCGGTGCCCGTCGCCGTCGGGTCGCCGCACTGCAGCACGTAGATGCCCGAGGTGACCAGCCGATGGCACTTGGTCGAGTCGAAGTAGCCCTGGCCGGCGAGGGTGACGAAGTTCGCGACGGCCTGCGGCGCGGCGGCCCCGTCGAGCGTCATCGTGATGTCGCCCTTGTTGGTGCTGACCTTCGCCGTCCAGGTGCGGTTCTGCGCCAGCGACTTGTCGGGCAGCACGCCGCCGTTGCCGGTGCGTGCCGCCGTCGAGATCGTCGCCTGGCCCGAGGGCGTCACGCTCGGTGCGGCGGTGGCCTTGCCGCCGTCCCGGTTCAGGCTGATCACGAGCACCACCACGATGGCGAGGACCGCGACCGCGGACCCGATGCCGAGCCCGAGGCGCTGGCGGTGCCGGCGCCTGGCTCGCGCGCGAGCCTGGCGCTCCTGCCACTTCTCGAGCCGCCGACGCTCGTACTCCCGCTCCCGCTTGCTGGACACGCCCACCCCTCGTGATGTGCGGGCCAGGTGAGTGGGACCACCTGCGGCACCGCGCCGTAGGACCGGGCACAGTCTAGGCAAGGGGCGCGGCGCGACGACCACCACGCCCGCTGGTCCGACGGTGGATCTCGTCTGCCGTGCGCCCGAGGTGGACGCTCTCCACGGACGGACGGTCGTACCGTGCCGGGGTGGAGGTCCTCGAGGTGATCTCGCCCCTGTTCGGGGCCCGTTGCTGCATCGTCGTGGCGGAGCAGGCGTCCTGCGTGGTCGTCGACCCCGGCGCCCTGGTCGCGGACACGGTCGTCGCGCTCGTGGCACAACGGGGTCTGCGACCGCGGGCGGTGCTGGCGACGCACGGGCACGCCGACCACACGTGGGACGCCGGCCGCCTGTCCGACCGGTTCGGCGTCCCCGTCCTCGTGCACGCGGACGACGTCTACCGGCTCGCGGACCCGTGGGGGACGCTCGGCGTGCTCGGCGCGGCCGTCGGCTCGCCCGATGGTCCGCTGGCCGCCGAGCTCCGACGGCTCGGCGCCGACCCGTCGGAGTGCGTCGCGCCGCACGACGTGCGTCCGGTCTGCGCGGACGGCGCCGCCGAGGAGCGGCTCTCGTTCGGGGAGCTCTCCGTCGTGGCCCGCCACGCGCCCGGTCACACCGAGGGATCGGTCGTCTACGTGCTCGAACCACCGGAGGAGCGGCCGATCGCCCTCACGGGGGACGTGCTGTTCGCCGGCACCGTCGGTCGGACAGACCTTCCGGGGGGCGACGCCGCGGCGATGAGCCGGACCCTCCGGACCGTCGTACGCACGCTGCCGCCCCGGGCCGTCGTCCTGCCCGGGCACGGCCCGGCGACCGACCTGGCGACGGAGCTCGTGCGGAACCCCTACCTCCGCTGAGCCGCGGACCGCCCGGGTGCGCTGTTCTGGGAGGATCGGTGCCCATGGCACGCCCCACACCGCTGTCCGGATTCCCCG
Source organism: Cellulomonas sp. 14-74-6 (assembly GCA_002279095.1). Taxonomy (GTDB): domain Bacteria; phylum Actinomycetota; class Actinomycetes; order Actinomycetales; family Cellulomonadaceae; genus Cellulomonas. Next base: position 2,318 of record NCKG01000091.1, on the reverse strand, counting down.
AGTGGCTCCCCGAAGGTCGGATCGTCGAGCAGCACGTGCTGGACGTCCTTCGGCGCACGTTCGAGCTGCACGGCTTCGCCGGTGTGGAGACCCGCGCCGTCGAGCCGCTGGACCAGCTGCTGCGCAAGGGGGAGACCTCGAAGGAGGTCTACGTCCTGCGGCGCCTGCAGGCCGACCCGCAGCAGGAGGAGCGGGGCGACACCCTCGGCCTGCACTTCGACCTGACCGTGCCGTTCGCACGGTACGTGCTGGAGAACGCCGGGCACCTTGCCTTCCCGTTCCGCCGGTACCAGATCCAGAAGGTGTGGCGCGGTGAGCGACCCCAGGACGGGCGGTTCCGGGAGTTCATCCAGGCAGACATCGACGTGGTGGGCGCCGGCTCGCTGCCGTACCACTACGAGGTCGAGCTGCCGCTGGTGATGGCCGAGGCGCTCTCCGCGCTGCAGGAGGTCGGCGTGCCGCCGGTGCGGGTGCTGGTGAACAACCGGAAGGTCGCGGAGGGCTTCTACCGCGGCCTGGGTCTGGACGACGTCGAGGCGGTGCTGCGGAGCATCGACAAGCTCGACAAGGTCGGCCCGCAGGTGGTGGCCGAGCTGCTGGTGGAGGAGGCCGGGGCATCCGTCGACCAGGCGACGGCCTGCCTCGAGCTCGCGGCGATCTCCGGACCGGACGAGGGCGTCGTCGACCTGCCGCAGCCGGGCGGCGGCGTCGTCCTGCAGCGCGGACAGCCGCGACCACTCGGACGACAGGGGCACGCCCTCCGGATCGTGCTCGTCGTCGTCGTTCGAGCCCTGCCTGTCGTGCACGAGCTCGTCCAGCGCCTGCGACGCCGAGGCGGCCCGCGCGGCGGCGCGCACGCGGAGCTCGTCGAGCAGCGCACGGGCGTCGGCGGTCATGCGGCCACTCTAGGCGGGCGTCCTCCGGATGGCTCCGCAGGACGCCCCTCGGACCTCCCGGAGCGAGGACGCATCGCCGACACGCTTCGCCGCCACGGCCCCTTCCGCGGACGGGCGTCGTTCACCGGCGGGCGGTGGGCTCCCCGTCGACGAGGGTCAGCAGCACGCGCGTCCGGAGGAGCTCTTCGGGCGAGGCCTCCAGCGGATCGCGGTCGATCACGAGGAGATCCGCCGGTGCGCCGGGGACGAGGCGTCCGCCGTCGGACGCGACCGCGCGATGCGCATGCGTCGTGTACCCCTCGAGCGCCTCCGCCGCGGTGAGCGCCTGTTCCGGCCCCACAGGAGCAGAGCCGGCGACCGCGACGGAGCGGCGCCCCCGGGCGTCCGCCATGATCTCCCACGGATCGAATGCCGCGACCGGCCAGTCCGATCCCAGGGCGAGCACCGCGCCGCTGCGGCGCACGTCGGCGGTGCGCCAGGCGCGGCCTGCCCGCTCCGCGCCGAGACGCCGCGACCAATCGTCGGAGCCGTCCCTGCGCACGTGATGCGTGCAGTGCGTCGGCTGCATGCTCGCGACGATGCCGCTCGCGCCGATGAGTGCGATGACGTCGTCCTCCGCCGACTCGATGTGCTCGATGCGGTGCGTCGGGCCGCCCTGCGGCAGGGCGGCCAACGTCTCCGCGACGAACCGGATCCCCCGATCGCCGATCGCATGCGTCGCGGTCGGCACCCCTGCGCGGTCGAACTGCCGCACGCGCTCGGCGTAGGCCTCGGCGGGCGTCCAGGCGGAGGAGAGTCCTTCGCCCTCGGCATCGGGGTGAGACAACCAGGCGGTGCCGCCCTCGACGGTGCCGTCGATGAAGAACTTGACGCCTTCCACCCGGTACCGCCGCCCGCCGCGACCCTGCATCTCGATGAGCGCGGCGACCTCGGCGTCCGTCGTCTCGGGTGTGACCCACGGCGAGATCCGCAGTCGCACGGGCAGGTCGCCGGACGCCTCGATCGCGGCCAGCAGGTCGAGGGCATCGTCGTCCTGCAGATCCATGACGTGCGCGGCCGTGATGCCGACGGCGGCCATGTCCGACAGGAGACGATGCAGCTGCGCGACCCGGTCGGCGAAGTGCAGCGCGGGCAGGGCCCGCTCGACGATCTCCATGGTCGGGAACTCGATCACGTGGCCGGTGAGATTCCCGTCCTCGTCGCCCGCGGCTCCGGACCCGTCGGGGTGCGAAACCGGGGCGTCGATGCCGGCGCGGGCGAGCGCGGCCGCCGAGGCGATGCCGGAGTGCGCGTCGAACATCTTGATGTAGGCCGGGCGGTCCGCGCCGAGCACCTCGTGCAGCGCGGCATTGCCGATCGGTCGCCCCTCGAACGCGGTCGGATCGAGGCCCCAGGCGAGGAACCACTCCTCGCCGGCCTGAT
>NCKG01000090.1:0-7832 GCA_002279095.1 Cellulomonas sp. 14-74-6 | reverse complement strand
TGGATCGCCCGCTGGAAGGTGCCGAAGGGGGTGCGCGGCGTGATGCCCGTGGTGGTGATCCCGCTGCTGTCCGTGGCTGTGGTCGGTGTGCTGACCGCCCTGGTGATCGGCCCGCCGATGAAGGCGCTCAACGACGGCCTGTCGAGCTGGTTGTCCAGCCTGTCCGGCGGCAGCGCGGTGCTCCTCGGCGTGATCCTCGGCCTGATGATGTCCTTCGACCTCGGCGGCCCGCTGAACAAGGTCGCCTACGTCTTCGCCACCACGGGTCTGGCCAACGCCGCGAACACCTCGGCCGCGCCGGCCAAGGTGATGGCGGCCGTGATGGCCGCGGGCATGGTCCCGCCGCTGGCCGTCGCGCTGGCCACCGCCGTACGTCCGGCGCTGTGGACGGAGAACGAGCGGGAGTCCGGCAAGTCCGCCTGGCTCCTCGGCCTGTCCTTCATCTCCGAGGGTGCCATCCCGTTCGCTGCGGCCGACCCGCTGCGGATGATCCCGTCGTTCATGCTCGGCGGCGCGGTCACCGGCGGCCTGGTGATGGCCTTCGGCAGCGGTCAGCTGGCCCCGCACGGCGGCATCTGGGTGCTGGCCCTGATCAGCAAGCCGCTGCTGTTCCTGCTGGCGCTGGTGATCGGGACGCTGGTGTCCGCCGCGGCGGTGCTGGCGATGAAGCGGATCGGGCAGGGCTCCGACGCGGAGGTCGCCGGCGAGCCCTCACCTCGGACGATGGCCGCCTCCCGCGCCTGACCGGCCCGCGCGGGCCAGCACGACCTCAGGCTCCCCCGGGCGGCCTGACCCCGGAAACCTGACGACAAGACGAAAGGCGATCGACGACATGGCAGAACGAACTGTCACAGTGGCGTCCCGGGTGGGCCTGCACGCCCGCCCGGCGATGCTGTTCACCCAGGCGGTGGCCGCCGGCGGCGTGCCGGTGACCATCGCCACCGAGGGCGGCCTTCCCGTGGATGCGTCGAGCATCCTGCTGGTGATGTCCCTCGGCGTGCCGTGCGGTGCGAAGGTGACGCTCGCGGCCGACGGGCCGAAGGCGGACGAGGTGCTGGACGACCTCGTCGACCTGCTCTCCCGCGACCTGGACGCGCCCGAGGCGACGTCGTGACCGCGGCGGTGGGGGCCGCGTCCGGCGCCGTGCTGCACGGCGTCGGCGTCGGCCGTCGGACCGCCGTCGGCCCCGTCGTGCAGGTGCGCCCGGCACCGGCCCCCGCCGCCGACGCGCCGCTGCTGGTGGACGGTGCACCGGCCGGCCCGGAGCAGGTGCGCGCCGCGGTGGGGCAGGCGTTCACGGACGTCGCGGACGGCCTGCAGGCCCAGTCCGACCGCTCGTCCGGGACCGTCAAGGAGGTGCTGGCCGCCACCGCGCAGATGGCGGCCGACCCGGCGCTGCGCACCGGCGTGCTCGCCCGGCTCGACGCCGGGGAGCCACCGGTCGCGGCGATCGACGCCGTGGTGGACAAGTTCGCCGCGATGTTCGAGCAGGCGGGCGGGTACCTCGCCGAGCGCGTCACCGACCTGCGTTCGGTGCGTGACCGGGTGGTGGCCCGCGCCATGGGGCTGCCGGCACCCGGTGTCCCCGAGCTGACCAGGCCGTCCGTGGTGGTCGCCCGCGACCTCGCACCGGCGGACACGGCGGCGCTCGACCTGGCCAACGTGCTGGCGATCGTCACCGAGCTCGGCGGCCCGACCGGCCACACCGCGATCATCGCCGGCCAGCTGGGCCTGCCGTGCCTGGTCCGCGTCACCGGTGCGACCGACCTCCCCGAGGGCGTCGAGGTCGCCGTCGACTCGGCGACGTCCACCGTGACGGTCGACCCGGACGACGAGCTGCGGGCGGCGCTGGCGCGCCGGGCTGCGACCGAACGTGTGTTCGAGGAGGACACCGCCCCGGGCGCCACGGCCGACGGCCACCCCGTGCTGCTGCTCGCCAACATCGGCACGGCCGAGGACGCCCAGCGCGTCGCCCCGCAGCCGGTGCAGGGAGTCGGGTTGTTCCGCACCGAGGTGCTGTTCCTCGAGCGGTCCACGGCACCGACCCGCAAGGAGCAGGCGGAGACCTACGCCGTCGTCCTGCGGGCGCTCGGCGAGCGCAAGGTGGTGGTCCGCACGCTCGACGCCGGTGCGGACAAGCCGCTGACCTTCGCCACGCAGCCGGACGAGGAGAACCCGGCGCTCGGCGTGCGGGGCTACCGCCAGGTCCGCACGCACCCGGAGCTGCTCGACACCCAGCTCGCGGCGCTCGCCGACGCCCAGCGGGAGACGGGCACCACCCCCTGGGTGATGGCCCCGATGGTCGCCACGGTGGACGAGGCCCGGGAGTTCGCGGCACGCGCCCGTGCCGCAGGGGTCGCGACGGTCGGCGTGATGGTGGAGGTGCCTTCGGCCGCGCTGCGGGCCGAGCAGCTGCTGGCGGAGGTGGACTTCGTCTCCCTCGGCACCAACGACCTCGCGCAGTACACGATGGCGACCGACCGGCTGCGCGGTGAGCTGGCCGACCTGCTCGACCCGTGGCAGCCGGCCGTGCTCGACCTGGTCGCCGTCACGGCTCGGGCCGGGGTCACGCTCGGCAAGCCGGTCGGGGTGTGCGGAGAGTCCGCGGCCGACCCGTTGATGGCGCTCGTCCTGGTCGGTCTTGGCGTCACCAGCCTGTCGATGTCGGCCGGCGCAGTGGCGGCCGTGCGGTACGCGGTGCGGCACCACACGCTGGAGCGGTGCCGGGAGATGGCGGCGGCGGCGCTCGCGGCCCGCTCGGCCGCGGAGGCCCGGGCAGCCGTGGTCGGGCTGCTGGTCGACGAGGTGCGCGCGACGCTGGGCTGAGTGCACGACGGGTGGGGCGGTCGCGGGACGGCGGCCGCCCCACCCGCGTGCTGTGCCCGGCTGCGTCGGACTGCGCCGGCTGCGCCCGACCGCGCGCGACTGCGCCGGCTCCGTCCACATGGGCTCCGACAGTCGGCGGACGTACCCTGACGCGATGGCGCACGACGCAGGGCAGCCGGACCCGGCACACGCCCAGCTGCACGACCCGGAGACGGACCCGCTCGCCACCTACGTGCTCGAGCCGGACGACCTGCGCACGCTGCTGGCCAGGGTGGTCGCCGGCCCCGGCCACGCCGTCCACGTGGCTCACGCGCCGTTCACCGGCGCACCGATCGCCGCCGTCCCGCTGTCCCGGCCGGAGGACGTGGTGCACGCCGTCCGGACCGCCCGGGCCGCCCAGCGGCTGTGGTCCGCCGCCCCGCTCCGCGAGCGCACGGCGGTGCTGCTACGGCTGCACGACCTGCTGCTCGAACGGCAGAGCGACGTGCTCGACCTGATCCAGGTGGAGACGGGAAAGGCCCGGACCCACGCGTTCGAGGAGGTCGCCGACGTCGCCAACGTGGCGCGGCACTACGCCGTCCGGGCCCGCTCGTACCTGGCCACCCGGCACGCCGCCGGGCTGCTGCCCGGGCTGACCTCCACCCGGGTGGTGCGGCACCCGATCGGGGTGGTCGGCGTGGTCGCGCCGTGGAACGTGCCGCTGACCATGGCCCTCGGCGATGCGCTGCCGGCCCTGGTCGCGGGCAACGCCGTGGTGCTGCGCCCCGACCCGCAGACGACGCTGACGGCGCTGTGGGCCGCGGAGCTGCTGGAGGACGCGGGTCTGCCGGTCGGCGTGCTGCAGGTGGTCACCGGCGGGCCGGACATCGGCTCGGCGGTGGTCGACGCGGCGGATGCCGTCGTCTTCACCGGCTCCACCGGCGCCGGTCGCACGGTCGCCGCGCAAGCCGGGCGGCGGCTGGTGCCCGCGACGCTGGAGCTCGGCGGCAAGAACGCCCTCTACGTCGCCGAGGACGTGCACGTGGACGTCACAGCCGCCGGGGTGGTGCGTGCCGCCTTCGCGGGCTCCGGCCAGATCTGCGTGAGCGTCGAGCGCGTGTACGTCCACCGCGCCGTGTGGGACGAGCTCGTGCCGGCGTTCGTCGCCCGCACGCGTGCGCTGCGGCTGGGTGCGGGGCTGGACTACCGGTCGGACGTCGGGTCGCTGACGTCCGCGAGCCAGCTCGCCCGGGTGGTCGAGCACGTCGAGGACGCCGTCGGCCAGGGTGCGCGGGTGCTGACCGGCGGGCACGAGCGACCGGACCTCGGCCCCTACTTCTACGAGCCGACCGTGCTGACCGACGTCCCGGCCACGGCCCTGCTGTGCCGCGAGGAGACCTTCGGTCCGGTGGTGGCGCTCAGCCCGGTGTCGTCGGACGACGAGGCTGTCGCCGCGATGAACGACAGCGAGTACGGGCTGAACGCGAGCATCTGGACCGCGTCGGCGCGGCGCGGCGCCGCACTGGCTCGGCGCGTCCGCGCCGGGTCGGTGAACGTGAACGAGGGGTACGTCGCCAGCTGGGCGTCGATGGGGGCGCCGCAGTCCGGCTGGGGACCGTCCGGGCTCGGCGGCCGGCACGGGCCGGAGGGGCTGTGGCTGCACACGCGGCAGCAGACCATCGCGGTGCAGCGGGGGACCCACGGCGTGCTGGGTCCGTGGGGCGGCCCGACCGTGGGGCTCGAGCGGCTGTTCGGGCTGGGGCACGAGCTCTGGCCGGCCGTGTACACGCAGGCGCTGCGGGCCATGCGGACGGTGCGGCTGCCGTGAGCGCCGCCTGACGCAGCGGTGCCCCGGTCCGACGAGCGGACCGGGGCACCCGTGGGTCGCACGCCTCAGTGGGCCTCGACCACCGCCAGCGACTGGCGCGCGATGGCCAGCTCCTCGTTGGTCGGGATCACCAGCACGGTGACGGGCGAGCCCTCCGCCGAGATGATCTTCGGGCCACCGCGGCCGGCGTTGCGCTCCGGGTCGAGCACGATGCCGAGCGGCTCCAGGCCTTCGCACACGCGCTCGCGCACCACGTCGTCGTTCTCGCCGACTCCGGCGGTGAACGTCAGCACGTCGAGCCGGCCGAGGATCGCGTAGTAGGCGCCGACGTACTTCTTCAGCCGGTGCACGTACACGTCCAGGGCGAGCGCCGCATCGGCGTTCCCGGCCGCGATCAGCTCGTGCAGCGCGCGGAAGTCGTTCTCGCCGGACAGGCCCTTGATCCCCGAGCGCCGGTTGAGCAGGTCGTCGATGTCGTCGATCGACATGCCGGCGTTCCGGTACAGGTGGAAGACGACGGCCGGGTCGATGTCGCCGGACCGCGTGCCCATCACCAGGCCCTCGAGCGGCGTCAGTCCCATCGAGGTGTCCACCGCGTGCCCACCCTTGACGGCCGACGCCGAGGCGCCGTTGCCCAGGTGCAGCACGATCTGGTTCAGCTCGCCGACCGGGCGGTCGAGGTACCGGGCCACCTCCTGCGACACGTACTGGTGCGACGTGCCGTGGGCGCCGTAGCGGCGCACCTGGTGCGCGGCGGCGACCTTCTTGTCGATCGCGTACGTGGCGGCCTCGGCCGGCAGCTTCTCGAAGAACGCCGTGTCGAACACCGCGACCTGCGGCTCGTCCGGCAGCAGCCGCCGGGCGACCTTGATCCCGGTGATGTGCGCCCGGTTGTGCAGCGGCGCCAGGGGGGACAGGGCGTCGATCTTCTCCACGACGTCGTCGTCGATCAGGGCCGGCGCGTCGAACACCGAGCCGCCCTGCACCACGCGGTGGCCGACGGCCACGACGTTGGACGTGTGGATCGAGGGGCCGATCTCCTCGAACAGGTCGAGGACGATCCGCATGCCGACCGCGTGGTCCGGCACGGGCAGCTCGCGCTTGACCGTCTGGTCGCCGTAGGTGTGCTTGACGTTGCCGGAGCTCTCGCCGATCCGCTCGACGAGGCCCGAGGCGATCGCCGTGCCGGCGTCGGGGTCGACCAGCTGGTACTTGATCGACGACGAGCCGGAGTTGACCACCAGGACTGTGCGGGTGCTCATCGGGTTGCTGCCTCCACGGGGTCGGCTGCCGCGGGCAGCTCGGTGCGGGTGGTGGCCCCGGCGAGCGCCTGGGCCTGGATCGCGGTGATCGCGACGGTGTTGACGATGTCCTGGACGAGGGCGCCGCGGGACAGGTCGTTGACCGGGGCGCGCAGACCCTGCAGCACCGGGCCGATCGCCACGGCGCCGGCGGACCGCTGCACGGCCTTGTAGGTGTTGTTGCCCGTGTTCAGGTCGGGGAAGACGAACACCGTCGCCCGCCCGGCGACGGCGGAGTCCGGCAGCTTCGTCTTGGCGACCGAGGCGTCCACGGCGGCGTCGTACTGGATGGGGCCCTCCACCGACAGGTCGGGGCGGCGCTCGCGGACCAGCGCCGTGGCGGTGCGGACCTTGTCCACGTCCGCCCCGGTGCCGGACTCGCCGGTCGAGTAGGACAGCATCGCGATGCGCGGCTCGATGCCGAACTGCTCGGCGGTCGCCGCCGAGGAGATCGCGATGTCCGCCAGCTGCTCGGCCGTCGGGTCCGGGATCACCGCGCAGTCGGCGTACACCAGCACGCGGTCCTCGAGGCACATGAGGAAGCAGCTGGACACGTTGTTGACGCCGGGCGCCGTCTTGATGATCTCGAACGACGGCTTGATGGTGTGCGCCGTCGTGTGGATCGCGCCGGAGACCATGCCGTCGGCCAGGCCGAGCTTGACCATCATCGTGCCGAAGTAGGACACCGAGGAGACGATCTCTCGCGCGCGCTCCACCGTCATGCCCTTGTGCTTGCGCAGCTCGGTGTACTCCCGGGCGAACCGCTCGAGCAGCTCCCCGTCCTTGGGGTCGATCACCTGGGCGGCGTCGAGCACGAGCCCGAGCTCGGTGGCCCGGGTCCGGATGGACTGCTCGTCGCCGAGGATCGTCAGGTCCGCCACCCCGCGCTGCAGCAGGGTGGACGCCGCGCGCAGGATGCGGTCGTCGCCACCCTCGGGCAGCACGATGTGCCGGCGGTCGGACCGTGCCCGGTCCAGCAGCTCGTACTCGAACATCAGCGGGGTGACCACCGCCACGCGGGGCACGTCCAGCGCCGCGAGGAGCGCGGTGCCGTCCACGTGCTGCTCGAAGAGGGCCAGTGCCGAGTCGACCTTGCGCTGGGACTCGCGGGTCAGCCGCCCGCGGGTCGCCGCGGCGGCGGACGCCGACCGGAACGTCCCCAGCTCGGTGCTGATCAGCGGGAGTCGGGAGTTGAGGCCGTCGAGCACCCGGGCGATCACCGGGGCCGGGGTCAGACCGCCGGTCAGCACGATGCCGGCGAGGTTCGGGAAGCCGTCGGCCTGGTGCGCCAGCAGCAGGCCCAGCAGCACGTCGTGCCGGTCCCCGGAGGTGATCACCACGGCACCCGGCTGCAGCCGGTCGAGCAGGTGCTCCACGCTCATCGCGCCGACCAGCAGGTCCAGCACCTCGCGAGACAGCAGCTGCTCGTCGCCGCGGATCAGCGTGCCGTCCACCGCGTCCACCAGCTCGCGCAGCGTCGGCGCGGTCAGCATCGGGTCGTCCGGGATGGCCCAGATCGGCAGCTCGTCCTTGAACTCGGCCCGCACACCCTCCACGCACGTCGCGGCGCACCGGTTGGCCACCACGGCCACCACCTGCGCGTGGTTCGCCTTCATCTCGGCGATCGCCACCTCGGCGATCTGGTGGATCGCGTCCGGCGCGCGGTTCTTGCCGCTGACGACGAGCACGGCCGGCGCGCCCAGGTTGGCCGCGATCCGGGCGTTGTACGCCAGCTCGGTGGGCCCGGCGACGTCCGTGTAGTCCGTGCCGACGACGACGACGGCGTCGCAGCGCCGCTCCACGTCGTGGTACCGCTGCACGATCTTCGCCAGCGAGCCCTCGGCGTCGTCGAGCACCTGCTCGTACGTGACGCCGATCGCGTCGTCGTAGGTCATGTC
>NCKG01000089.1:0-7837 GCA_002279095.1 Cellulomonas sp. 14-74-6 | reverse complement strand
CTGTACGTCGACGGTCAGCAGGCCGGCGTGGCGCACGTGCTCGGCTCGGTCGACGCCGGGACGGGCGACTTCACCGTCGGTCGTGCGCGGTACGGCGGCAACCCCGTCGACTACCTTTCACCCCTGCCGCGCGCGTGGCGACGCACTTCGGCACGTCGCCCACCCGACGCGCCGACCGGGTTCCGACCGGGGCCTCGTCCCCGACGGGCGCCGTCGTTGCAGCGCAGGAGACTGGCGGCTTCAGACGCTCGGAAGTGCGGGCCACATGAACCGGCCGAGCGCGAAGGCTGCCAGGTACGGGATGACCACCGCAGCCTCGTCGTGGTGCAGTGCCATCGCCGCGGCGACGAGAAGGATGGCGAGGCAGTCCGACCCGCGTGATGCACCGTTCCGCCGTCGAGCTCGCAGGTAGCGGGATGCCAGGCCGAGGCCGAACCCCAGGGCCGCCGCAACGACGGCGAGGGCGACGATGATCACCTGGACGACCTTTCGGCAGTTCCGTTCACGTGGGTCAGCCGCCGCAGACGACGGACGGCGTTCGCCCCCGGGCTGTCGTCCGAGCCAAGGAGCAGGACGTTCACCGCTCGCGCGGCGTGGGCGTCGGTCGCCTCGGTGGCGCTCGACGCGGGCGTCGGGCGGTCCACCAGGGCCGCGATGTCCACGTGCTTGACGTTCCCCTGCAGACGCTGCGCGACGAGCTCGACGGCGAGCACCCGGAGCGCGGGGTGCTGCTTGCGTGGGCGCGCATGCCGTGGGACCAAGGACGACTGCCGCGACGACGGAGGCACGGCCGGAGCCTAGGGAGAGACCACCGTTGCGCGGGCCGGTTCAGGGAAACGGGATGTGGGGCACCGGCGAACAGGCCCTCGGACTACGCCAGCAGGCCGATGCCCAGGAGCACCGCGACCTCGAGGGCGCACCAGCTCAGCACGGGCGTGACGTGGCTCAACCCGGTGCTGACCCAGAACCCGACGAAGCCCACGGCGAACCACCCTGGGGCCTCGGCCAACCGGTCCGGGAACGAGGTCGAGGACCTTCACACCGCAGTCGCCGGGGCGCCATGATCACCGAACCCGAACAGTCGGGGAAGGCGGGCCGGAGTCACCCGTCGCCAGGGGGCGAGTCGTTGACGCCGGACCTTCACCGGCGCCGACCCGTCCGCGGTGGAGGAGCGCAACGATCGCGTCGAACGAAGGATGCTCGCCATGGATCTCCGCCTGATCACGCAGGCGCTGCGTCACCGTGCCGAGCTCGCCCGGCACGACACGTGGACCCCGGCGCAGATCGCTGCGCTGAGTCACGGTCGTGTCGAGACGCTCAGGTGGATGGCGGTCGAGCGGTCCCGCTTCTACGCGGCGGCTCACGCGGGCGCCGAGCATGCGCCGCTGGCAGCCCTGCCCCTGATCTCCAAGAGCGACCTGATGGCGAACTTCGACGCGGCGGTCACCGCACCGGGCATCACGCACACGCAGGTTCAGCAGCGGCTGGTGGAACTGGCGACCACGCGCGCGGACCCGGGTAGACCGTGGTCCCGGCGGTGGTGGGTGGCCGGGACGGCAGGCACCACGGGCGAGCCCGCGGTGCTCGCGTGGGACCGGTCGGAGTGGGCCTGGGTGCTGGCGTCCTACGCCCGTGCGATCGCGTGGGCGGGCGTGCCGTCCGGACCCGGTCATCGACTACGGACGGCGTTCGTGAGCACGACCGTGCCCACGCATCAGAGCGCCGTGGTGGGCGCGTCACTGCGCTCGCCGCTGGTGCGAACCTTGCGGCTGGACGCCAGGGCGCCGGTCGACGAGCTCGTCCCGCAGCTCGGTACGTTCCGCCCGGACGTGCTCGTGGGCTACGCCTCCGTGCTGCGGCTGCTCGCTCAGGAGCAGTCGGCCGGCCGGCTCGCCATCGCGCCCGTGGCGGTGATGTCCGCCTCGGAGGTCCTCAGTGCACCATCCGCCGCGATGATGCAGACCGCGTGGGGACGCGCGCCCTTCGACGTGTACGCGGCCACGGAGACCGCGGGCATCGCGTCGTCGTGCCCGCGTGGACAGCGCCACCTGTACGAGGACCTGGTGGTGGCCGAGTCGGTCGACGACGACGGTGTCGCGGTCCCCGACGGCGAGGCCGGGTCACCGCTCGCCGGGACGGTGCTCTTCGCGCGCACGGTGCCGTTGATCCGCTACGTGCTGTCCGACCGCGTCACCATCTCCAAGCACAGGTGCGGGTGCGGACTGCCGTACCGGGTGCTCCAGGAGATCGGCGGGCGCGCCGAGGACACGCTCCGCCACAGCACCGGCGAGCCGCTGCACGTCGAGGCGCTGCGCTCGGTCGTCGAGTCCGCCCCGATCACCACCTGGCGAGCCCGCACGGACGGCCGAACGGTGCATGTGACCGTCGTGCCGATGGGGCGCCCCTTCGATCCAACCGGGCTGACCGACGGGCTCCGCGACAGGTTGCGCGAGCTCGGACGTCGTGACTTCGACGTCGTGGTGCACGTCGCGGCGAGCCTCGAGCGCACGCCCACCGGAAAGGCTCCCACGCTGGACGCCTCCGCTGGTTCGAGCGGATCTGCTGGGTAGGCCCTTTCACCAACCACACAGGAGAGCCTCCTGTCGGATTCGAACCGACGACCTGCCGCTTACAAGGCGGCTGCTCTGGCCAGCTGAGCTAAGGAGGCGAGGGGGTCCAGCGTAACGACCGCCACGAGGGCTGCCGTCACGCCGGACCCACGCACGGGCCGGGCTGGGTCAGCCCTTGGCGGCCTTGGCGGCGTTCACCCGGGCGAGCAGCTGGCCGGGGGTGAAGTAGAAGCCGGCGTCCTGGTCGCCCTGCTTGCCCACCTGCTTGCCGTCGATGAGCACCGTCGGGGTGGAGATGCCACCGAGGGTGTCGTCGGCGTGCTGGGTGGCGGCGGCGAGGAACGGCGCGAACGTGCGCCACGTGCCGTTCTTGGTGGCCGAGCCGGACTTGTACGTGCCGGAGACGGTGTCCGTGAAGTGCGCGGTGACGCTGTCCGGCACCCCGACACGCTTGGCGATGTCCGCGATCTTCGCGTCCGTCAGACCGCTGGTGTTCTCCGCCGGCTGGTTCTTGTAGAAGGCGGTGATCAGCGGCATGAAGTGGGTCGGGTCCTGGTCGGCGACGATCATCAGCGCGTTCGCGGCACGGGTGGAGTAGTACGTGCCGAGGGAGCTGCGGTCCAGGAAGTTCAGCGGCTGGAACACCACCGTGACGCCGTCCTCCTTGGACAGCGTGTCGAGGTCGGCCGAGTTCACCGAGTCGAACTGGTCGCAGGCCGGGCACTGCAGGTCGAAGTAGATGGTCAGTGTGGTGTCGCCCGAACCGGCCACGCCGACCCCCGCCTTGCTCACCGGGATGCCGCCGTTGGCGTCGGCCGCCTTGGGCTTGGTCACCGAGTCGAGGGTCGGTGCCGTGACGTTGCTGGCCGTGCCGCCGTATGCGACCTTGCCGTAGGCGTCCTTGGTGGACTTGTTGTTGATCAGCACGGTGACGACGACGCCGATGAGCACGACGACGGCGAGGCCGAGGCCGCCGATGGCGAGGAGCCGGTTGCGGCGCTCCCTGCGCTGCTGCTCCTGACGCATCTGCACGGCCTTGGAGCGGGCGTCGTCACGACGCTGCGCCTTGGTGACGCGAGGTTCGTTGCTGGGCATGGCTGTGCTCCTGGTATCCGGGTTGCTGCGGGGACGGGCGCTGCTCAGGCGGGCAGCGGCGGTCCCCGGTGCGGCCGGACGTGCACCAGCCACCGGTCCAGGCACACGCGCGGTGCGGGCAGCGGCGGACGCGGGCGACGCGCCACCGGCAACGGCCGGGCGGCGGGCGCCCGACGGGTCAGGGCGGCACAGACCAGGGCCGCCGCGGCACGAGCCGCCCGCAGCAGCACCGAGCCGAGGCCCAGACCGCCGGCGACGAGTGCGAGGTGCAGCGCCAGCACGGGGAGCGCGACGGACAGCAGGACGACGACTCCGCTGGGCGCCTGACCGAGGCCCAGGGTGCCGGCCGGGCAGTCCGCCCGGTCCCGCAGCACCAGCAGGTCGATCCCGAGCCGACCCCAGGAACCGGTGGTCACGCACCGGTGCAGGAGCACGCGGCCCTGGGCCAGCACGACGGCCGCGCCGACGGTCAGCAGGGCGGCGGCCAGCGCCGCACCGTGCCGTCCGCTCGCGCGCATGGCGCCAGGGTAGGGCAGCGACCTGCCGGGACGGCAGCCGCCGGCTCAGGCGCTCGGCAGCGTCGGGGTCGGCAGCGGGGACCAGACGATGGCACCGCCGTCCAGCACCCGCACCAGCAGCATCGCCGTCACGCCGAGAACCAGGAGCACCAGCACCAGCGCGCCCAGCCAGTTCGGGGTGACCACCCACAGCACCCGGCGCGCACCGAGTCGCGTCATCGCGGAGAGCGGCCCGAACCACAGCAGCACCACACCCGCGAGCACGACCAGGCCCACCAGCACCGACGCGGTCGGCCCCTGCAGCGGGCCGCCCTGGTGGCTGGTGCCGACCGTCCAGCGGCCGGTGCCGACCAGCCACCAGCCGATGCCCAGGCCTATCACCATGACGCTCGCGGCCACCAGCACGCTGGGCACCAGGCCGAGCACCGCGCGCAGCAGGTGCCACGGGCTGGAGACGGCGGCGACCAGACGGTCGGACGGTCGGACGCCGTGCTTCTCGCGCCGCCCGTGCATCGCCTCCACCGTGGAGCCGAACGCCCGGACCAGCAGCACCAGCGCACCCACGACGATCAGCGTCCGCCCGGGCCACGAGGCACCCGCCGCGGCGACCAGCAGCCCGACGGCCGCCACCGAACCCCATCGGCGCCGGGCGTGCGGCCGGACGTAGCCGGACCCCTGCTCGTCGGGACCGGCGGACTCGTCGAGGTCCTCCTCGATCCACTCGACCGCCTCGTCGACGTCCACCGGGCGCACCCGCCACGGGTGCCGGGCGTCCGTGCCGTCGTCGTACGGCTCGTCGAGCTCGTCGTCGTCCGGCTCGGCACCGTCGTCCAGCCGGACGTCGTCACCGTCGCCCGGGCCACCGGGGGCGAAGGCGCGCGTGCGACCGTCGTTCGCCGTGCCCCGACCGGCGAACGCCACGGTGGCGCCCGCGGCAGCCGCGCCCACCCGGGCCGGCACGGCGACCGTGCCGGCCGCGTCCGCTCCGCTCAGCACGCGGGTCGCCGTGCCGTCCACCGGGTCGCCGTCGACCGCGGCCGTCCGCAGCGCGGAGACCACGTCGTCCGCCGCGAGGCGGTGCTGCGGGTCGGGGTCCAGCGCCCGGCGCAGCGCCCCGGCCGTCAGCGGGCCGAGGTCCGCGAGGTCCGCCGAGCCGGTGCGCGCCCGCGCGAGGACCACGTCCACCGCCCCGCTGCCGAACGGCGGCCGGCCCGTCGCGGCGAACGCGAGCACCGCCGCCCAGCCCCACAGGTCGCTGCCCGGCCCCGGCTCGGCCCCCGACAGCAGCTCCGGTGCGAGGTAGCCGGGCGTACCCATCACCAGGCCGGTGGAGGTCAGGTGCTCGTCCCCCGCGTCCTGCGCGATGCCGAAGTCGATCAGCACGGGCCCGTGGTCGGTGAGCAGCACGTTGGACGGCTTGAGGTCGCGGTGCACCACGCCGGCGGCGTGCACCGCCGCGAGCGCGTCGCGCAGGCCGGCGGCGAGGTCCGCGACCTCCTCGGCGCCGAGAGGTCCGGCCGCGTGCACGCGGGCGGCGAGGTCCTGCCCGTCCACCAGCTCGGTGACCAGGAACGCCTCGGTGGAGTCGACCTCGGCGTCGAGCACCGCGGCGACGGCCGGGTGCCGCAGCCGCTGCAGCGCCGCGACCTCGCGCATCAGCCGCGCGCGGGCGGCCACATCGGCGCCGACGTGCGGGTGCAGCAGCTTGAGCGCCACCGGCGAGCCACCGCCGTCCACCGCCCGGTAGACGGTCCCCATGCCCCCCGCGCCGAGCGGGGAGACGACGGTGTAGCCACCGATCTCCGACCCCGGCGCCAGACCGATCCGCTCCATGACGGAACGGTATCCGCGCACCGTCCGGGCGCCAGCGCGCGGCGCCGCGAGGTCCCGGGTCGGTCCGCGAACCGGTGCCGTCGGCCGCCGCGCCGGCGTCGTGACCGCGGCGCCACCAGCAGGTTCACCAGCATCTCCACCGGGCGACCGCACCCGAACGCCGCTAGTTTGGACGGCACCGCCCGAAGGAGCTGATCGCGCTGTCCCACGTGCCTGCCGGCGCCCACGAGCTGGTGGTCGTCGCGAACCGCCTCCCCGTCGACATCTCCCTCGACGACGAGGGGAGGATGAGCTGGACCCGCGCACCGGGAGGCCTGGTCACGGCTCTCTCGCCGGTGATGCGGAAGTCGCGGGGCGCCTGGGTGGGCTGGGGCGGCTCGCCCGATCTCGAGGTGGACGCGTTCGACGCGGACGGCCTGCACCTGGTGCCCGTGCCGCTGACGGCCGGTGACGTCGAGGGGTTCTACGAGGGGTTCGCCAACGACACGCTGTGGCCGCTGTACCACGACGTGATCACGCCGCCGACGTACCACCGGCAGTGGTGGGACGCCTACCGGCGGGTGAACGACCGGTACGCCCGGGCGGCCGCCGAGCAGGTGGCGCACGGCGGCACCGTCTGGGTGCACGACTACCAGCTGCAGCTGGTGCCGGCCCGGCTGCGGGAGCTGCGGCCGGACGTGCGGATCGGGTTCTTCTGCCACATCCCCTTCCCGCCGCTGGAGCTGTTCGCGCAGCTGCCCTGGCGGCGGCAGGTGGTGGACGGCCTGCTCGGCGCGGACCTGCTGGGCTTCCAGCGGCCGGGTGACGCGGGCAACTTCGTCCGCGCCGTCCGACGGCTGACGGACCTGACGACGCACGGTCTGCTGATCAGCGCCGGCGACCGCGAGGTGCGGGCCGGCTCGTTCCCCATCTCCATCGACTCGCACGCCTTCGACGAGCTGGCCCGCACCCCCGCCGTCGCGGCGCGCGCGCGGGAGATCCGCAGCGAGCTGGGTGACCCCAAGGTGGTGCTGCTCGGCGTCGACCGGCTCGACTACACCAAGGGCATCCGGCACCGGCTCAAGGCGTACGGCGAGCTGCTGGCCGAGGGCCGGCTGTCCCCCGCGGAGACGACGCTGGTGCAGGTGGCCAGCCCCAGCCGGGAGAACGTCGGCGCCTACATGCAGCTGCGCGACGAGGTGGAGCTGCTGGTGGGCCGCATCAACGGCGACTTCGGGCAGGTGGGGCACGCGCCGGTGCAGTACCTGCACCAGTCGTACGGCATGGAGGAGATGGCGGCGCTGTACCTGGCGGCCGACGTGATGCTGGTGACGGCCCTGCGGGACGGCATGAACCTGGTGGCCAAGGAGTACGTCGCCGCGCGGTCCGACGAGCGCGGGGCGCTGGTGCTGTCCGAGTTCACGGGCGCGGCCGACGAGCTGCGCGGCGCCCTGCTGGTCAACCCGCACGACATCGACGGGCTGAAGGACGCCATCACCTACGGCGCGCGGATCGACGGGCGCGAGGCGCGCAAGCGGATGCGCCGGCTGCGGCGGCGGGTGCTGGGGCACGACGTGTCGGCGTGGTCGGCGGAGTTCCTCGCGGCGCTGCGGGCGGATCCCGCGACGGTGCTCGGCGACGGCAGCCTGCAGTCGACGCAGTACCCCCGGACCGGCAGCGAGCAGCTGCCGTCGCCGCGGTCCGAGGGCGGTGTCGGCGCCCGGTCGGACGCGGCGGCGGGCGTGGAGTCGGACGACATGGCGGCGGTCGAGGCGGGTCAGCCCGCGCCGCCGCTCGACGATGATGCCACGGCGGCCGACCGGGGGCGGTTCGATGGCTGAC
>NCKG01000385.1:0-1039 GCA_002279095.1 Cellulomonas sp. 14-74-6 | reverse complement strand
TGAGGGGCGTGACGATGGAGGGCGACGACTCGGCGAGTGCGCGGGACCGCTCGACGTTGGGCGTGATGCCGTCCACCGTGCGGTCCGCCAGCACCCGGGAGGCGTTCGACAGCAGGCGGATCGACTCGAGCACCGCCGAGGCCATCACCGGCATCTGCACGTTGAGCTCGAAGGCGCCGCTCGCACCGGCCCATGCGACGGTCGCGTCGTTGCCCACCACCCGCGCCGCGACCATCAGCGTGGCCTCCGGGACGACCGGGTTGACCTTGCCCGGCATGATCGACGACCCGGGCTGCAGGTCCGGGATGGCGATCTCACCCAGGCCCGTGTTGGGTCCGGAGCCCATCCAGCGCAGGTCGTTGCAGATCTTCGTCAGGCTCACTGCGATGGTGCGCAGCGCGCCCGACAGCTCCACGAGGCCGTCGCGGGCGCCCTGCGCCTCGAAGTGGTTGCGCGCCTCGGTCAGCGGCAGGCCGGTGTCCTCGCGCAGCAGGGCGATCACGCGCTGCGGGAAGCCGGCAGGCGTGTTGATGCCCGTGCCCACCGCCGTGCCGCCCAGCGGCACCTCGGCGACGCGGGGGACAGCGGCCTGCAGCCTCTCGACGCCGTACCGGATCGCCGCGCCGTAGCCGCTGAACTCCTGGCCGAGGGTCACGGGCGTGGCGTCCATCAGGTGGGTGCGGCCGGACTTCACGACGTCGGCCCAGTCGGCGGCCTTCGCCTCGAACGCCTCGGCGAGGTGCTCGAGGGCGGGCACCAGGTCACGCACCACGCCGGCGGTGGCCGCGACGTGCACGGAGGTGGGGAACACGTCGTTGGACGACTGCGAGGCGTTGACGTGGTCGTTCGGGTGGACCTCGCGGCCCAGCGCCCGGCTGGCCAGCGTGGCGATCACCTCGTTGGTGTTCATGTTCGAGCTGGTCCCGGAGCCGGTCTGGTACACGTCCACCGGGAAGTGCTCGTCGTGCGCGCCGGACGCCACCTCGTCGGCCGCCGCGACGATCGCGTCGGTGACGTCTCCGGCCAGCACGCCGAGCTC
>NCKG01000384.1:0-1042 GCA_002279095.1 Cellulomonas sp. 14-74-6 | reverse complement strand
CGACGCCGACCTGGCCCAGGTGGTGATGGACGAGTTCCACTTCTACGCCGACCCCCAGCGCGGCTGGGCGTGGCAGGTGCCGCTGCTCGAGCTGACGAACGCCCAGCACGTGCTGATGTCCGCCACGCTCGGGGACGTCTCGTTCTTCGCCGAGGACCTGACCCGCCGCACGGGGCGGTCGGTGGCGGTGGTCACCAGCGTCGAGCGGCCGGTCCCCCTCACGTACTCCTACGCCGTCGAGCCGCTGCACGAGCTGCTGGACGAGCTGGTGCACACCCACCGCGCCCCGGTGTACGTCGTGCACTTCACGCAGAAGGAGGCCGTCGAACGGGCGCAGGCGCTGCTGTCCACCCCCCTCGCCTCGCGGGAGCAGCGCGACCGCATCGCCGACGAGCTGGGCGGCTTCCGCTTCGGCCCCGGTTTCGGCCGGACGCTGTCCCGTCTGCTGCGGCACGGCGTCGGCGTGCACCACGCCGGCATGCTGCCCAAGTACCGGCGCGTGGTGGAACGGCTGACCCAGCAGGGGCTGCTGCCCGTGGTGTGCGGGACGGACACGCTGGGCGTGGGCATCAACGTGCCGATCCGCACGGTGGTGCTGACCTCGCTGGTGAAGTTCGACGGGGTCCGGATGCGGCACCTGTCGGCACGGGAGTTCCACCAGATCGCCGGGCGCGCCGGCCGGGCTGGGTTCGACACCGTCGGCGAGGTCGTCGTGATGGCGCCCGAGCACGTGATCGAGAACCGCAAGGCGCTCGCGAAGGCCGGGGACGATCCCCGCAAGGTGCGCAAGATCGTCCGCAAGCAGGCGCCGCCCGGCCACGTGAACTGGACGGACAAGACCTTCGAACGACTGCGGGACGCGCCGCCCGAGCCGCTGACCTCGTCGTTCGCGGTGACGCACGCGATGGTGCTCAACGTGCTCGGCCGTCCTGGCGACCCCGTGGCGGCGATGACCCACCTCCTCGCGGACAACCACGAGCCCGTGGGGGCCCGCGGTCGCCACGTCCGCCGCGCCGTCGAGGTGTACCGGTCGCTGCGCGCA
>NCKG01000088.1:0-7862 GCA_002279095.1 Cellulomonas sp. 14-74-6 | reverse complement strand
GCCGTCGAGTCCGGTGAGCAGCTGCGCGACGCGGTGCGCTCCGCCGCCAAGGACGCCGACGTCGTGGTGATGGCCGCCGCGGTGGCCGACTTCCGGCCCGTGCGCACGGCTGCCGTCAAGATCAAGAAGCAGCCGGACGTGGGCCCCGCCCCGATCGAGCTGGTCGAGACCGTCGACATCCTCGCGGAGCTGGTTCGCCAGTCACCTCGCGAGGGGCAGGTGGTGGTCGGCTTCGCCGCCGAGACAGGGGACGAGGCCGGCGATGTGCTCGAGCACGGCCGGCGCAAGGCGATCCGCAAGGGTGCCGACCTGCTGGTGGTGAACGCCGTCGGCGCCGATCGGGGCTTCGCCGTCGAGCGCAACGAGGTGACGGTGCTCGACCGAGCGGGCGCCGAGGTGGCGCGGGCGGCGGGAACCAAGCTCGAGGTCGCGCACGCGGTGTGGGACGCGGTCCTGCCGCTGCTGTGACGCCGCGCCGCCCGGGTCCGGCACGAGGACGCGCGACAGGGTGACGGTCGGCGAGCCCGTAGGCTGTCGGCCGTGAGTGCGTCCGCCGCCCGGTTGTTCACGTCCGAGTCCGTCACCGAGGGGCACCCGGACAAGGTCTGCGACCAGATCTCCGACGCGATCCTCGACGCGCTCATCGCCCAGGACCCGCTGTCTCGGGTGGCGGTGGAGACGATGGTCACCACCGGCCTGGTGCACGTCGCCGGCGAGGTGACCACAGACGCCTACGTCGAGATCCCGCAGGTGATCCGCGAGGTCGTGAACGAGATCGGCTACACGTCGTCGGACATCGGCTTCGACGGCGACTCGTGCGGCGTCTCGGTGTCGATCGGTCAGCAGTCGCCGGACATCGCGCAGGGCGTGGACAAGGCGCTCGAAGCCCGGCGGGACGACTCCGACCTGGACCCGCTGGACCTGCAGGGCGCCGGCGACCAGGGGCTGATGTTCGGGTACGCCTGCGACGACACGCCGTCGCTGATGCCGCTGCCGATCTGGGTGGCGCACCGGCTGGCCGAGCAGCTCGCCGCCGTGCGCAAGGCCGGCGTCCTCCCTGGGCTGCGGCCGGACGGCAAGACGCAGGTGACGATCGGCTACGAGGGCGACCGTGCCGTGAGCCTCGACACCGTCGTGGTGTCCACCCAGCACGAGCCGGACGTCAACCTCGAGACGACTCTCGCGCCGGCGGTCGCCGAGCTCGTCGTCGCGCCGGTGCTCGCCGAGCTCGACCTCGACACGACGGGCCACCGCCTCCTGGTCAACCCGACCGGCCAGTTCGTCATCGGCGGCCCCAAGGGCGACGCCGGGCTGACCGGCCGCAAGATCATCGTCGACACGTACGGCGGCTTCGCCCGGCACGGCGGCGGCGCGTTCTCCGGCAAGGACCCCTCGAAGGTCGACCGGTCGGCGGCGTACGCGATGCGCTGGGTGGCCAAAACCGTGGTCGCCGCCGGGCTGGCCCGGCGGTGCGAGGTGCAGGTGGCCTACGCCATCGGAACCGCGCACCCCGTCGGCCTCTACGTCGAGACGTTCGGCACCGGCCAGGTGCCGGTCGAGCGCCTCACCGCAGCCATCCGGGACGTGTTCGACCTGCGACCGGCGGCGATCGTGCGCGACCTCGACCTGCTGCGGCCGATCTACCGACGCACCGCTGCCTACGGGCACTTCGGTCGCGAGCTGCCGGACTTCACCTGGGAGCGCACCGACCGCGTCGCGGACCTCCTGTCGGCCGTCGGCTGACCCGGGTCCGACCGGTCGATCCGCCGTCGGCCGCGGTCGGGCTCCGTGGGTGGTCGGTGGTGGGATGAGCACGTGGACGTGACCGCGACGCAGCCGACCCTGGCCGGCATGCCACGGGTGCGGGCGCCGCGTCGCCAGCTGCCGGTCGACACCGCCGCTCGCCTGCCTGTCGCGCGCGTGTGCGTCGACGTGCAGCCGGCGCACCTCGACCGCGTGTTCGAGTACCTGGTGCCTGCCACGCTGGACGAGCGGGCGCTTCCCGGTTGCCGGCTCAAGGTCCGGTTCGGCGGTCAGGACGTCGACGGCTGGCTGCTGGAGCGCACCGAGGAGGCCGAGCACGAGGGACGGCTGGTGCCGATCCGGCGAGTGGTGACGTCCGGCCCGGTGCTGACACCCGAGCTCGCGCGCGTCGCCCGGTCGGTTGCCGACCGCTACGCCGGGACGCTGGCCGACGTGCTGCGGCTGGCGGTACCGCCCCGGCACGCACGTGTAGAGGCCGAGATGGACGCGCTCGCACCGGCGCAGGCACCGTCGGCAGCGCCGGCCGCAGCCGGCGGCGCGTGGTCGGCGTACCGGGGGGGACCGGCGTTGCTGCAGCACCTGCTGTCCGGCGGTGCGCCGCGGGCGGTCTGGACGGCGCTGCCCGGACCCCAGGGCGATCGATGGCCCGACGCGGTAGCCCAGGCCGTCGCGGCCTGCGTGCTGGGCGGGCGTGGGGCGCTGGTGGTCGCGCCCGACCGTCGGGACGTCGACCGGGTGGTCGCCGCGCTGGAGCAGGTGGGACTCCCGGCCTGGTCGTCCGCAGGGGACGGAGGCGTCGTGCGACTGACCGCCGAGGACGGTCCGGCGCCGCGGTACCGGGCCTTCCTCGCCGCGCTCCGTGGGCGGGCTCGGGTGGTGGTCGGCACCAGGGCCTCCGCCTTCGCCCCGGTCGAGGACCTCGGCCTGGTGGTCTGCTGGGACGACGGCGACCCCCTGCACGCGGAGCCCAGAGCTCCGTACCCCCACGTGCGGGAGGTGCTGACGCTCCGCGCCGAGGCCGCGGGCGCCGCCGCGATCTTCGGCGCGCACGGCCGGTCGGTCGAGGCTCAGGCTCTCGTCGAGCGCGGCTGGGCCGCCTCCGTGACGGCCGACCGCGCCGTGCTGCGGTCGCGCACACCGCGCGTCCGGGCGCTGACGTCGGTCGAGCTCGCCCGGGAGGGAGCGGCCGCGGCTGCCCGGCTGCCCGCACCCGCCTTCGCGGCCATCCGCTCCGCCCTCGAGCGGGGCCCGGTGCTGGTCCAGGTGCCTCGGGCGGGGTACCTGCCGGCCGTCGCCTGCACCCGGTGCCGCGCGACCGCCCGGTGCGCCGTCTGCACCGGACCCCTCGGTCTGACCGGGCCGGACGCCGTACCGGCCTGCCGCTGGTGCGGTCGGCTCGCCACCGCCTGGCGCTGCTCGACGTGCGGCAACGACGATCTCCGATCCGTCCGTGTCGGCTCCGAGCGCACCGCCGAGGAGATCGGCAGGGCGTTCCCTGGGGCCACCGTCCGGGTGTCCGGGGCCAGAGCCGCGGGCGGCGTGCTCGCGGAGGTGCCCGACCGGCCCGCGATCGTGGTGGCGACACCGGGTGCCGAGCCGGTGACGGCCGGCGGCTACGCGGCCGCGGTGCTGCTGGACGCCTCGGTGGCGACCGCAGGGGACGCACTCTCCGCGGAACCGGACGCCCTGCGTCGCTGGCTGGCCGCTGCGGCCCTGGTCCGGCCTATCGGCGACGGCGGGGAGGTGCTGCTGGTCGGCGACGGTGCGGAACGACCCACGCAGGCCCTGGTCCGGTGGGACCCCGTCGGTCTTGCCGCGCGCGAGCTGGCCGAGCGGGCCGAGCTGGGACTGCCACCGGTGATCCGGGTCGCCACCGTCACGGGTCCCCGGGAGGCCGTCGGCCTCGTCGTCGGCCGGGTGCGGGTGCCCGAGACGACGGTGTGGGGACCCGTCGTCGTCAGCGCGCCGGGCGGCTCACCGGACCCGCTCGACCCGGACGTCCGCGCGATGCTGCGCGCCCCGCGCAGCCGGGGCGCCGAGCTGACCAGGGCGCTCGCGGCCTCGGTCGCCGTCCGGAGCGCGCGCCGTGAGGGTGGCACGCTCCGCGTGCAGGTCGACCCTCCGGAGCTGCTGTGAGCACCGTGGACACCCTGGTGCTCGACCTGGGGAACGTGCTGGTGCCGTGGCACCCCGAGCGGGCGTTCGAGGGGCTGGTGGCGCACGAGGACGTGCGGCGGTTCCTGTCGGACGTCGACTTCCCGGAGCTCAACCGGTCGCTGGACGCGGGCCGGGACTGGGCCGACGCACGGCAGGAGCTGTCCGCGATGGGGCCGTGGTACGTCGAGATGCTGGACCTCTACCTCGCCCGCTTCCCTCGCACGCTCGCCGGTGAGGTCCCCGGGATGGCGCGTCTGGTGCGCGAGCTGCACGACGTGGGCCTTCGACTGCTCGGCCTGACCAACTGGTCGGCGGCGACCTTCCACCACGCCGTACCGGCCGCCCCGGTGATCGGCCTGCTCGAGGCCGTGGTGGTGTCCGGCCAGGAGGGCATCGTCAAGCCGGACCCGCGCATCTTCGCCCTGGTGGTCGACCGCTTCGGGCTGCAGCCCGCCTCCACGCTGTTCGTCGACGACTCCTCGGTCAACGTGGCCGCGGCGCACGCCGCAGGCCTGCCGGCGGTCGTCTTCACCGATGCCGGACGTCTGCGGGCCGACCTCCGGGCGCGGGGTGTGCCCGTGGCCGCCGCCTAGGATCGCAGCCGTGCGTCTGCTCTTCGCCGGGACCCCGGCCCCCGCGGTGCCCTCGCTCGAGGGGCTGATCGCCTCCCACCACGACGTCGTCGCGGTGCTGACGCGTCCGGACGCACCCTCCGGGCGCGGGCGGACCCTGACGCCCAGCCCCGTGCGCCAGGTGGCCGAGGCGCACGGCATCGAGGTCCTCAGCCCTCGACGGCTGCGAGACGAGGACTTCCGCGCACGGTTCGCCGCCCTGGCGGTCGACGCGGTCGCCGTGGTCGCCTATGGCGCGCTGATCCCCGCCGACCTGCTCGCGGCGGTGCCGGACGGCTGGACCAACCTGCACTTCTCGCTGCTGCCCGCATGGCGCGGCGCCGCACCGGTGCAGCACGCCGTGATCGCAGGAGACGAGGTGACGGGAGCCACGACCTTCCGCATCGAGGAGGGACCGGTGGACACCGGCCCGGTGTACGGCCTGCTGACCGAGACCATCCGACCGCGGGACACCGCCGGCGACCTGCTGCACCGCCTCGCGCACGCGGGCGCCGGGCTGCTGGTGCGGACGATGGACGGCATCGCCGACGGCACCCTCGTGGCCGTCGCGCAGGGCCGTGACGGCGTCAGCCACGCACCCAAGCTGACGACGGAGGACGGGCGCGTCCGCTGGACGCATCCGGCGCACGCGGTGGACCGCCGCATCCGCGGCTGCACCCCGGAGCCGGGCGCATGGACGACCCTTCCGGACGGCACCCGGCTGGGGCTGGGCCCCGTCACACCGGTCGAGGAGACCCTCACCGCGGGCGCCGTGCGGATCGGGCGACGGGACGGCCTGGTCGGCACGGGCAGCACGGCCGTGCGCCTGGGGACCGTGTCGGCCCCCGGCCGCCGGACGATGCCCGCCGCCGACTGGGCACGCGGTGCCCGTCTCACCGACGGCACGGTCCTCGGGGCTGGGGCATGAGCGACCAGCCGAGGGCAGCCCGTCCGTCGGGCCCCGGCGACGACCGCCGCCGACCGTCCCGCGACCACCGCGACGCCCAGGGCCGTCAGCGAGGGGCCGCGCGGGCGGAGGGCCGCACCGCCCGTTCCGCGGCCGCCCCGTCGCAGCGCGCCCGCCGAGGCGACGCGCCCCGCACCGCCGCCCTGGAGACGCTGCGCGCCGTCGCCGGCTCGGACGCGTACGCCAACCTGGTCCTGCCGCCGCTGCTGCGCCAGCGCCGGTTGCACGGGCGCGATGCGGCCTTCGCCACCGAGCTGACGTACGGGACGCTGCGGCTGCGGGGGCGGTACGACGCGGTGCTCGCTCAGGTGGTGGACCGGGACCTCGACCGGCTCGACCCCATGGTGCTCGACCTGCTGCGGCTCGGCGCGCACCAGCTGCTCGGCATGCGCGTGCCCGTGCACGCCGCCGTGTCGGAGACCGTGGCGCTGGCCCGTGAGCAGGCGGGTGCCGGTGCGGCGCAGCTGGTGAACGCCGTCCTGCGCCGGGTGTCCGAGCACCCCCTGGACGACTGGCTGCGCCGCATCGCCGAGGCTGCGGACCCGGCTGGGACCGACACCTCGGCCCGGTTCGCCGTGGTGGAGAGCCATCCGGCCTGGGTGGTCCGGGCGTTCCGGGAGGCGCTGGTCGGCCACGGCCGTCCCGCGGACGAGCTCGAGGCCGTGCTGGAGGCCGACAACGAGGCGCCCGCGGTGACGCTCGTCGCCCGGCCGGGCCTGGTGGAGGTCGACGAGCTGGCGGGAGTGGACGCGGCACCCGGTCGGCTGGCCGGCACCGCCGCCGTGCTGCGCGCCGGCGACCCGGGGGAGCTCGCCGCCGTGCGCCAGGGGCTCGCCGGCGTGCAGGACGAGGGCAGCCAGCTGGTGACCCTGGCGCTCGCCGCCGCACCGCTCGACGGACGTGACGAGCGGTGGCTCGACCTCGCCGCCGGCCCGGGTGGCAAGGCTGCCCTCCTCGCCTCGTTGGCCGCCCGACGGGGTGCCCGGCTGGTCGCCAACGAGGTGCACCCGCACCGCGCGGAGCTGGTCCGCCAGTCGTTGCGGGCGGTGCCAGCCGCGGCCGTGGAGGAGATCCGCGTCGGCGACGGTCGGGACGTGGGTCAGCAGGAGCCCGGCGCCTACGACCGCGTGCTGCTCGACGCGCCGTGCACCGGGCTCGGTGCGCTGCGCCGGCGACCGGAGTCCCGCTGGAGGCGCACCCCCGCGGACCTGGCGGCGCTCGGCCAGCTGCAGCGCGGGCTGCTCGCCTCGGCGCTGGCCGCCGTCCGGCCCGGCGGCGTGGTGGCCTACGTCACCTGCTCACCGCACCTCGCCGAGACCACGCTCGTCGTCACCGACGCGTTGCGCGCCGCCGCACGTGCGGGCGCGCCCGCCCAGGTGGTCGACGCTCGTTCCGTGGTGCTCGCCCTGGTGCCGGACGGCCGGCCGGAGCCGGACCTCCCAGAGCGTCCCGACGTCCAGCTGTGGCCGCACGTGCACGGCACGGACGCGATGCACCTGACGCTGCTGCGTCGGGACTGAGCAGGCCCGGAGGTCGGGACCCTACGCTGGCCGCGTGGCCGTGCGCATCCATCCCAGCATCCTGTCCGCCGACTTCGCCAACCTCGAGCGCGACCTCGGGGCGATCGCTGCGGCCGACTACGCCCACGTCGACGTGATGGACCAGCACTTCGTCCCGAACCTGACGCTCGGCCTGCCGGTCGTGCGCCGGCTGGCGCAGGTGTCGCCCGTGCCCCTGGACGTGCACCTGATGATCGAAGACGCCGACCGCTGGGCCCCGGAGTACGCGGCCGCCGGGGCTGCCTCCGTCACGTTCCACGCCGAGGCCGCTCAGGCCCCGGTCCGACTGGCCCGTGAGCTGCGTGACCGCGGGGTGCGGGCCGGTGTCGCCCTGCGGCCGGCCAGCCCGGTGGAACCCCTGCTGGACCTGCTCGGCGAGTTCGACATGGTGCTGGTGATGACCGTCGAGCCCGGGTTCGGCGGTCAGTCGTTCATCGAGGGGACGCTGCCCAAGCTTCGGCGGCTGCGGCAGGCCGTCCGCGAGTCGGGGACGGGCACGTGGATCCAGGTGGACGGTGGCGTGTCGCGGGAGACGATCGGCCGGATCGCCCGGGCGGGTGCCGACACCTTCGTCGCCGGATCCGCCGTCTACGGCTCCCATGACGTGGAAGCGGCCGTCACGCGGCTCCGGGGGCTCGCGCGAGCCGGTAGCCTGGGAGGGTGAAGACCTTCGACGAACTGTTCGCCGAGCTGAGCCGCAAAGCGGCCGAGCGCCCGGAGGGATCCGGGACGGTGCGCGAGCTCGACGCGGGAGTGCACACGATCGGCAAGAAGATCGTGGAGGAGGCGGCCGAGGTGTGGATG
>NCKG01000087.1:0-7866 GCA_002279095.1 Cellulomonas sp. 14-74-6 | reverse complement strand
AGGCACGTGGGTGGCTCACGCACACGTTTCGCTCAGGATCGGGTGCTGCCCGCCGATGGGCTGCTCGTGACAGCCCCCCAGGCGCCGGAGGCGACCCTCGGCGTGCCCGCACCGAGGCTCGCCACAGGGCGGGCGCGCAACGCCGAGCCCGAGCTGTACGACTTCCGCCGCCCCATGACCCTCGCTCGCGACCACGGTCGCCGGCTCGAGATGGCGTTCGAGCGGTTCGCCCGCATGTGGGGCACCCAGCTGACCTCGCGCCTACGGGCTCTGTGCTCCGCCACGTGCGACCGCGTCGAGCTGATGCCGTACGACGAGTACGTCGGCACGCTCCCCGCCCGCACCGCCGTGATGCTGTGCACGGTCGAGCAGACCCGCCAGACGGCGCTGCTGCAGACGCCGGTGGAGACCGTGATGGTGTGGGTCGACTACCTGTTCGGCGGCACCGGGCTCGGTGACGACCGTGAGGGTCGTGAGCTGACCGACATCGAGCTGACGGTGGTCCGTGAGCTGCTGCAGCCGGCGCTCGACGACCTGCGGTACGCGTTCACGACGGTCGCGCCGCTGAGCCTGTCGATGCGGGCGGTCCAGTACAGCCCCCAGTTCGTGCAGGCCGTGCCGGCCAGCGACGCCGTGCTCGTCGCCCGGTTCACGCTGCACACCGCCGAGCGGGTGGACACCGCGACGCTCATGGTCCCGGCGGAGAACCTGCTCGCGGCGATGCGGCTGGCCGAGACCGACGAGACGCGGTCCGACGACGACCGCCGCGAGGCGGCGCACACCCGTACCCAGCTGGAGCAGGCCGTCACGGCGGTCCCGGTGGACCTGGTGGTGCGGTTCGCACCCGTCACGGTCCGCCCCCCGGAGGTGGTGGGGCTCGCCGTCGGCGACGTCCTGCCGTTGCAGCATCCCGCCACCCGTCCGCTCGACGTGGTCGTCGACGGTGTGGTGCTCGCCCGCGCTGCGGTGGGCAGCCAGGGCTCCCGGCTCGCCTGCCGGGTGGTCGACGTCGAGGAGGAGAACGCATGAACGCCACCACGGTGAGCGACCTGGAGGTGCAGGCGGTCGCGGGTGCGGCGGCGGCGATGGTCCCCTCGACGGTGCCGCTGGTCGCGGTGCCGGCCGCCCCCGGTGACCGGCCGGACCCGGACGCCGTCGCGGTGGTCGCCTCGTTCGTCGGGTCGCCCAGCGCCGAGCTGGTGGTGGTCGCGGAGGCCGTGGTCGCCGAGCTGACCGCGGCCGGTGTCAGCGAGGGCACCCCGGTGGCGCTGACCGATGCGCTGCGTCCGGCGCTGGAGGCCGCGGCCGCCCGGCTCGGCACCGGCGTGCTGGAGCCCGCCCGGACCGACTCGGCGGGCAGCGTGCTGACCGACGACTCCCAGCTGTTCGCCCTGCAGGCCGCGGGCACCACGCTCGGCTGGTTCGCCGTGCGGGTGCGCGGCGGGCGCGTGCCGCTGGCCGGCGGTGCCTCGGCCGTGCCGGCCCCGCGGGCCAGCATGCGCGTGCTCTACGACGTCGACATGACGCTGACGGCCGAGCTGGGCCGCGCGCGGCTGCCGCTGCGGCAGGTTCTCGAGCTGGCCCCCGGCACGGTGCTCGAGCTGGACCGCGCGGCCGGTGCCCCGGCGGACGTGATGATCAACGGCCGCCTGATCGCCCGCGGCGAGGTGGTGGTGGTGGACGAGGAGTACGGCGTCCGCATCACCGAGATCGTGTCCGGCGTGGAGGCCGACCGCTGATGGGCGAGACCCTCCTGGTGCTGCTGCGGGTCGCCGTCTCCCTCGGCGTCGTGATCGCGCTCATCCTGTACGTCGGCCGGCGGCTGTCCGCGGGCCGCGCGGCGGAGCGCACGCGCGAGGCGGACGTCCACGTGGTGGGCCGGCAGGGTCTGGGCCGGCACTCCGGCGTCGCGGTGATCGCCGCGGGCGACCGGCGGCTGCTGGTCGGCTTCAGCGACACCTCCGTGCAGCTGCTGACCGAGCTGGGTCCGGTGGCGAGCGCGCCGGTCGGTGCGGCCGGCGACCGGGCGGGCACCAGGGCGGCCAAGCAGGCGGCGGTCACGACGAGCACCCCGGCGGGCGGTGCGGACGCGGTGCCGGTCGTCGGCAGCCCCCTCGGGCTGCCCGGTGCGGGCCCGGCCCTCGGGAGCGTGCCGCACCCGCGGCCCGCGCTCGACGGCACCGCGCACCAGTCCGCGCTGGCCGGGGCCCTCGCCGGTTCCGTGCTGTCCCCGCAGACGTGGCGTGCCGCTGTCCGGGCGCTGCAGGACCGGACGGTCCGCCGGTGACGTTCGCCTTCCGCCGCGGCACCGCCGCGCGCCCCGTCCTCGAGCCGGAGCTGGGGCAGGTCGCCGCCCCGGCACGGATGGTGCGCGCGCTGCGGCTGCTCGCGGCGCTGTGCCTGGCTGGCGGCCTGGTGCTGCTGGCGTCGTCCGGCGCGGTCGCCGGCACCCCGGTCCGCACGTCGACAGCCCCCGCACCCGTCGCTGCCGCCCTGCCTGCGCCGGCAGCGGTCCCCGCTGCGGCCGTCGTGCCCGCGTCGTTCGTCGTCCCCGCAGCCGTCCCCGCAGCCGTGCCCGCAGCCGGCCCGACGTCGCCCGCCGCCCCCTCGCAGCCGACCCCCGCCGCGACGCCGGCGGCGCCCGGCTCGGTGCGCGTCAGCGTCAACGGGGTCGACGGCACCCCCAGCAGCTCGATCACGGTGCTGCTCGGCATCACGGTGCTGTCCGTGGCGCCGTCGCTGCTGATCATGACCACGAGCTTCACCAAGATCTTCGTCGTCCTGGCGATGACCCGGAACGCGCTCGGGCTGCAGGGCGTGCCGCCCAACCAGGCGATCGCCGGGCTGGCGCTGTTCCTCTCGCTCTTCGTGATGGCGCCGGTGGTCAGCGACATCAACACCCAGGCGGTGCAGCCCTACCTGAACGGTCAGACGAGCTTCTCGCAGGCGATCGGCGCGGGCGAGAAGCCCCTCGCGACGTTCATGGTCGCCCACACCCGCGAGCAGGACCTGGCGCTGGTGACGCGCGCCGCCCAGCGCCCCAACCCGCAGTCTGCGGCGGACGTGCCGTTCACCACGCTGGCCCCGGCGTTCATGCTCTCGGAGCTGCGGGCCGCGTTCATCATGGGCTTCGTCATCTTCGTGCCGTTCCTGGTGATCGACATCGTCGTCTCCAGCTCGTTGATGGCCATGGGAATGGTGATGCTGCCGCCGGTGATGGTGTCCCTGCCGTTCAAGCTGCTGCTGTTCGTGCTGGTCGACGGCTGGGGCCTGGTGATCAAGGCCCTGCTCGGCTCCTACGCGGGGGCGGGCGGATGACCACCGAGGCGGTGCTCGACATCGCGGTGCAGGCCCTGACCGTCGCCGCCAAGCTGTCTGCGCCCGTACTGGTGACGGCCCTGGTCATCGGGCTGGCCGTGTCCCTCGTGCAGTCGATGACCCAGGTGCAGGAGGTCACGCTCAGCTTCGTGCCCAAGGCGCTGGGCGTCGCGATCGCCCTGGTGGTCACCGGCCAGTGGATGATCTCCACGGTCGTCACCTTCACCACCGACCTGTACACGCGGCTTCCCGCGCTCATCGGCGGCTGAGGTGGCCCTCTCGCCGGACCTGTCGGTGGACGTCCCCCTCGACGTCATCGAGACCACCGTGCTCGCGGCGGTGCGCCTCACCGCCTTCCTGGTGGTGGCGCCGCCGTTCGCGAGCAAGGCAGTCCCGGGGTCGGTCAAGGTGGCGCTCGGGCTCGGCCTGGCGCTGGTGGTGCAGGCGCGGCTGCCGCGCGTCGTCACGACGTCGGTGGCCGTGTTTGTCGGCGACCTCGCGCTCCAGGCGGTGGTGGGGCTCGCCCTCGGCTTCCTGGTCTGGCTGGTGTTCGCCGCGGTGCAGTCCGCGGGCGGCCTGATCGACCTGTTCGGCGGCTTCCAGCTTGCCACGGCGTTCGACCCGCTGAACCAGGTCAGCGGCGCGACGTTCGCCCGGTTCTACCAGATGCTCGTCGCGGCGCTGCTCGTCGCCTCGGGCGCCCACCGCACCATCCTGCTCGGCCTGGTGCGCAGCTTCGACTCCCTGCCCATCGGCACGGGCCTGGCCCCGGCCGGCTTGGCCAAGGCGGTGACCAGCGGGATCACGGGCATGACGGTGTCCGCGATGCAGATCGCCGGACCGCTGATCATCGTGCTGTTCCTCGCCGACGTCGGCCTGGGGCTGCTCACCCGGGTGGCGCCGGCGCTGAACGCCTTCGCTCTGGGCTTCCCGCTCAAGATCCTGCTGACAGTGAGCCTGGGAGGCTACGTCCTGCTCACCCTGCCCGGCGCGCTGCCCGGCCTGACGGGCACGGCCACCCGCCTGATGCAGGGGGTGCAGCCGTGAGCGACGGTCAGGAACGCAACCAGAAGGCGACCGACCGACGTCTGAAGGAGGTGCGCCGAAAGGGCAGCCTCTCCCGTTCGCAGGACCTGTCCGCCTGGGTGGGTGTCGGAGCCGCTGTGGTGATGCTGCCGGGAGTGCTCGCCCGTGGGCGGCAGGCCGGGATGGAGCAGCTGGGCTCGCTGCAGCGACTCGCAGTGCAGCCTGATCCGGCGCTCGCGGTGACGGCGCTCGTCACGGGCCTGCGGTCGGCCGTCTCGACGCTCGCACCCCTGCTGACCGTGGCGGTCGCCGTCACGCTCGTCGTCGCCGCGGCGCAGGGCGGTATCCACGTCCGCTCGCCCAAGCCCCAGGTGCAGCAGTTCAACCCGGTCAACGGCGTGAAGCGGATGGTCGGGGCACGGGCGTGGGGACAGCTGGGCATGACACTGGCCAAGTCGGTGGCCGTCGCACTGGTGCTGTGGCTGACGATCAAGGGTCTGGTTCCGGTGCTGATCGCCTCCGGCCGGCTCCCGCTGTCCCAGCTGCTGCGCGAGGCGAGCTCCGGGGTCTCCTCCCTGCTGCGCGCCGGCATCGCCGCGGGCGTGCTGCTGGGGCTGATCGACGTGGTCGGGGTGATCCGCCGCAACCGCAAGCAGACGCGGATGACGATGCGCGAGCTCAAGGAGGAGAACAAGCGCAACGAGGGCGACCCGCAGGTGAAGGCGGCGATCCGGGCCCGCCAGCAGCAGATGAGCCGGCACCGCATGATGTCCGCCGTCAAGGACGCCGACGTCGTGCTGGTCAACCCGACGCACGTCGCCGTCGCGCTGCGCTACGAGCCCGGCAAGGGCGCGCCGCGCGTGGTGGCCAAGGGGGCCGGAGCCGTCGCCGCGAAGATCCGCGAGAAGGCCACCGAGGAGCACGTGCCGCTGGTGGAGGACATCCCGCTGGCTCGCGCGCTGCACGCCGCGTGCGAGATCGGCGCCGAGATCCCCGAGCACCTGTTCACCGCGGTCGCCCGCGTGCTCGCGTTCGTCATGGCCCTGCGCCGGCGCGGGGCGTCCGCCGGCAAGCACCACGTGCCCGGCGGTTCCGCCCTCGGGTCCGACGACCACACCGACCACCGCGCGGTCGCCCGTGCCGCGGCGCGCGCTGCGAGCCGCGCCCGTACCGGCCGACCCGCGCCGGCACCCGGCTCCGCACCGGCTGCGGCGCCGGACGTCGCGGACCCCACGACCACCCCTGACACACCCGCTCGAGGCGAGGACGTCCGATGAGGAACAAGGACCTGTCCGCGATGGCCGTGCCGATCGGCGTGGTCGGCATCGTGCTGCTGCTGGTGGTGCCGCTGCCGGCGGCGCTGCTGGACGTCCTGATCGCGACCAACATCACCGCGGCGCTGGTGATCCTGCTGACCAGCATGTACGTGCGCCGGCCGCTGGACTTCTCGGTGTTCCCGTCGCTGATCCTGGTGTTCACCCTGTTCCGGCTGGGCCTGAACGTCGCCTCGACCCGGCTGGTCCTGCGCGACGGGTACGCCGGCAGGGTGATCGACGCGTTCGGCCACTTCGTGGTGGGCGGGTCGCTGGTGATCGGCCTGGTGATCTTCCTGATCCTCGTGGTGATCCAGTTCGTGGTGATCACCAACGGTGCCGGCCGCGTCGCGGAGGTGGGCGCGCGGTTCACGCTGGACGCGATGCCCGGCAAGCAGATGGCGATCGACGCCGACCTGAACTCGGGGCTGATCGACGAGGACACGGCGCGGCGCCGACGCGCCGACGTCGCGGCCGAGGCGGACTTCTACGGCGCGATGGACGGTGGCTCCAAGTTCGTCAAGGGCGATGCAGTCGCCGGAATCATCATCACGGTGATCAACCTTGTCGGCGGGTTCGTCATCGGCATGGTCCAGCTGAAGATGACCATGGGCGACGCGCTGAACCGGTACTCGCTGCTGACCATCGGCGACGGCCTGGTCACCCAGATCCCCGCGCTCCTGCTGTCGGTGTCCACCGGCATCGTCGTCACCCGCGCCAGCGCCGACGGCGACATGGGCTCCTCCGCCGCCAAGCAGCTGACCCAGTCCAAGACCGCCCTGATGATCGCCGGCGGCGGTGCGGTGGCCCTGGCCCTGCTGCCCGGCATGCCCAAGGTGCCGTTCCTGCTGGTGGGCGGCGTGCTGCTGCTCGTCTCGCAGCGGGCCCGCAGCACGGAGCGGCGTGAGGCGGCCGCGAAGGCCGTCGCCAAGCCGGCCGGTCCCGCACCGGAGGCCGCGGACACCCCGGAGCAGCTGATCGAGCAGATGCGGGTGCCGACGCTGGAGATCCTGCTGGCGCCGGACCTGGTCGACCTGGTCGGCAGCGGGCCCGAGCGGGACCTGCTGGGCCGGGTGCGGTCGCTGCGCCGCAAGACGGCGATGGACCTCGGCGTCGTCGTCCCGCCGGTGCGGACCCGCGACAGCGTGGACCTGCCGCAGGCCACCTACGTCGTGCGGATCGCCGGCGTGGAGGTGGGCCGCGGGCAGGCGCCGGGCGGACGCGTGCTGGCGCTCGGCGACGACCTCGCGGGCCTGCCGGGCTCGGCCGTCGCGGAGCCGGTGTTCGGCCTGCCCGGCAAGTGGGTGCCGGCCGAGCTGCGGCACGCCGCCGAGATGACCGGTGCCACGGTCGTCGACCGCGTGTCCGTCCTGGTCACGCACCTCGGCGAGCTGGTCACCCAGCACGCCGACCGGCTGCTGTCCCGCGAGGACGTGCGCGTGCTGACCGAGGGCGTCAAGCAGGTGAACCCCTCCGTGGTCGAGGAGCTGGTGCCCTCGCTGCTGTCGCTCGGCGAGGTGCAGCGGGTGCTCCAGGGGTTGCTCGCCGAGGGCGTCTCCATCCGCGACCTGTCCCGCATCTACGAGGCGCTCACGCTGCGCGCCCGCGTCTCCACCGACCCGGAGGGGCTGGTCGAGGCGGCGCGTGCGGCACTGGGCCCGGCACTGGTCGCCCCGCACTCGCGCGACGGCGTGCTGCGGGTGATCACCCTCGAGCCGGTGCTGGAGCACCAGCTGGTGGAGTCGATCCGTCCGGGCGACCACGGCAGCCAGCTGGTGGTCGACCCCGAGATCCTGGACACGATGCTCGGCCGGCTGCGTGGCGCCCTCGCCGAGGCCGAGGCCGAGGGCACCACCGCGGTGCTGGTGTGCGCGCCGACCATCCGGCCGGCGCTGCGCCGGCTGGTGTCCCTCGGCCTGCCCCGCCTCGCGGTGCTCAGCTACTCCGAGGTGACCGGCGCCGGCGTCAACGTCGAGACCGTGGGGATGGTGAGCCGTGGGCGAGCGGTTGCTGCTTGAGGGCGCCGACCTCGCAGGGCTGATCGTCCGGGTGCGCGAGGAGCTGGGTCCGGGTGCCCGCATCGTGCGCGCCGAGAAGGTGCGCAGCGGCGGGTTCGGGGGCTTCTTCGCACGCGAGCGGTACGAGCTGACCATCGACGTGCCGGAGCCCGCGCGGACGCCCCGACGTCGGTTCACGCGTCCGACGGCGG
>NCKG01000383.1:0-1053 GCA_002279095.1 Cellulomonas sp. 14-74-6 | reverse complement strand
GCAAGACCCCGACGTGGTGATGATCGGCGAAATCCGCGATTTCGAAACCGCGCAGATCGCCATTCAGGCTTCTCTCACCGGCCACCTGGTGCTCGCCACGGGCAACAAGACCGAGCTGGCCGTCGGCTACTCGACGATCTACGGCGACGCGGTCGGCGGTTTCGCCCCGCTGAAGGACGTGGACAAGTCGCGTGTCTGGGCCCTCGCCCGTTGGCGCAACCACGCCGCGCTCGACGGCGTGTTCCGGCCCGACGAGGTGCCGCCGATCCCCGAGTCGTCGATCACCAAGCCGCCGTCGGCGGAGCTGCGCCCGGGACAGGTGGACCAGGACTCGCTGCCCCCGTACGACCTGCTGGACACGGTGCTCGACGCGTACGTCGAGAACGCCGAGGGACGGGCCGAGCTCCTCGCTCGTGGTT
Organism: Cellulomonas sp. 14-74-6; assembly: GCA_002279095.1. Classification (GTDB taxonomy): domain Bacteria; phylum Actinomycetota; class Actinomycetes; order Actinomycetales; family Cellulomonadaceae; genus Cellulomonas. The sequence continues at coordinate 634 of NCKG01000383.1, read as the reverse complement.
TCGCACCGGAGGTGGTGGACAAGGTGCTGCAGCTGACCGACAGAGCCGAGTGGAAGCGCCGGCAGTACCCGCTCGGTCCCAAGGTGACCGCGCTGGCGTTCGGCCGGGACCGGCGCCTGCCCGTCACCACCCGTTGGCGCGAGCCGTGAGCGCCCCGCAGCGCGTGCGGGTCCAGCACCTGCAGGCCGCCAAGGACCGCGGCGAGCGGCTGGTGATGCTGACCGCGTACGACGCCGTCACGGCGCGCATCTTCGACGAGGCGGGCGTCGACCTGCTGCTGGTCGGCGACTCGATCGGCAACACGATGCACGGGTACGCCAGCACGCTTCCGGTCACGCTCGACGAGATGGTGGTCGCGGGCCGAGCCGTCGCCGGCGCGGTTCGCCGTGCCTTCGTCGTCGTCGACCTGCCGTTCGGCACCTACGAGGCAGGCCCCGCGCAGGCCCTCGCCGCCGGCGTCCGCGTCCTCAAGGAGACCGGTGCCGCAGCGGTCAAGCTCGAGGGCGGCCGGCGGGTCGCAGCGCAGATCCGGGCGCTGACGGACGCCGGCATCCCGGTGGTGGCGCACCTGGGCTACACGCCGCAGTCCGAGAACCTGCTCGGCGGTCCGCGGGTGCAGGGCCGGGGTGACGAC
>NCKG01000086.1:0-7936 GCA_002279095.1 Cellulomonas sp. 14-74-6 | reverse complement strand
CAAGCTCGCCATCACCTACCGCGCCGCCGTCGTCCTGGCCGCCTGCATCACCTGGTCACGGATATAGGAGACACGCCCTAGCAGCCGCTGCGGGATCTCGACGCGGCCGTCGCAAGCCGCTGACGAGGGTCAGCGGCTTGCACTCTCCAGGGTCGAGTGCTAACCATTGGGCTAGCACTCTCCTGGTGCGAGTGACAGAAGTACCGGCCGTAGATGAGGGCCGTCAGCCGCGGGACGTGACTGCGGACGGCGGGCCCGTCCGTCGCGGGCATCGGACGGCCACCCCCAGAACCCAGCAGAAGGATCGATAGCCCCATGGCCAAGATCATCGCCTTCGACGAGGAGGCCCGTCGCTCCATGGAGCGCGGCCTGAACATCCTCGCCGACACCGTCAAGGTCACCCTCGGCCCCAAGGGCCGCAACGTCGTGCTCGACAAGAAGTGGGGCGCGCCGACGATCACCAACGACGGCGTCTCCATCGCCAAGGAGATCGACCTCGAGGACCCGTACGAGAAGATCGGTGCGGAGCTCGTCAAGGAGGTCGCCAAGAAGACCGACGACGTCGCGGGCGACGGCACCACCACCGCCACCGTGCTCGCCCAGGCGCTCGTGCGCGAGGGCCTGCGCAACGTCGCGGCGGGCGCCAACCCGATCGCCCTGAAGCGCGGCATCGAGAAGGCCGTCGAGGCCGTCACCACCCAGCTCCTGGCCCAGGCCAAGGAGGTGGAGACCAAGGAGGAGATCGCCGCCACGGCCGCCATCTCCGCCGGCGACCAGGCGATCGGCGACCTGATCGCCGAGGCCCTGGACAAGGTGGGCAAGGAAGGCGTCATCACCGTCGAGGAGTCCAACGCGCTCGGTCTCGAGCTCGAGCTCACCGAGGGCATGCGGTTCGACAAGGGCTTCCTGTCGGCGTACTTCGTCACCGACCCGGAGCGTCAGGAGGCGGTCCTGGAGGACGCGTACGTCCTGCTCGTCGAGTCGAAGATCTCGAACGTCAAGGACCTGCTGCCGCTGCTGGAGAAGGTCATCCAGGCCGGCAAGCCGCTGTTCATCGTCGCCGAGGACGTCGAGGGCGAGGCCCTGGCCACGCTCGTCGTCAACAAGATCCGCGGCACCTTCAAGTCCGTCGCCGTCAAGGCCCCGGGCTTCGGCGACCGCCGCAAGGCGATGCTGCAGGACATGGCGATCCTCACCGGTGGCCAGGTCGTGTCCGAGACCGTCGGTCTCAAGCTCGACACGGTCGGCCTCGAGGTGCTCGGCCAGGCCCGCAAGATCGTCGTGACGAAGGACGAGACGACGATCGTCGAGGGTGCCGGCGACGCGGCCCAGATCCAGGGTCGTGTGACCCAGATCCGTGCCGAGATCGAGAACTCGGACTCCGACTACGACCGCGAGAAGCTGCAGGAGCGCCTCGCCAAGCTCGCCGGCGGCGTGGCCGTCATCAAGGCGGGTGCGGCCACCGAGGTGGAGCTGAAGGAGCGCAAGCACCGCATCGAGGACGCCGTCCGCAACGCCAAGGCGGCCGTCGAGGAAGGCATCGTCGCCGGTGGTGGCGTGGCTCTGATCCAGGCCGGCAAGCTCGCCTTCGAGAAGCTCGAGGTCGAGGGTGACGAGGCGACCGGTGCCGCGATCGTCAAGCTCGCGATCGAGGCCCCGCTGAAGCAGATCGCGATCAACGCCGGGCTCGAGGGCGGCGTCGTGGCCGAGAAGGTGCGCAACCTGCCCACCGGTCACGGCCTGAACGCGGCGACCAACCAGTACGAGGACCTGCTCGCTGCGGGCGTCAACGACCCGGTGAAGGTCACGCGCTCCGCGCTGCAGAACGCGGCGTCGATCGCCGCGCTGTTCCTCACCACGGAGGCCGTCGTCGCCGACAAGCCGGAGAAGTCGGCCCCGGCCGCTCCGGGCGGTGGCGAGGACTTCGGCGGCGGGTTCTGATCCGCTGAGGTTTCGCTGAGCAGCACCAGGCGGCGCGTGCGCCGCTGAGCATCGAGAGGCCGGTCACCTGCGGGTGGCCGGCCTCTCGTGCGTCCGCGCTGGTCCTGGTCCGTTGTCCAGGTGCGGGCTGTCGACAGTGAGCCGCGCGGCGTCAGCCGTGCCGATGCGCTGATAGCCTCCGGTCCCGGGCGGGTACCCGGAGACCGGAGGCGATCAGTCGGCGGATCAGCTGGTGCCCGTCGACCGGCTGGGCGCCGAGTGCCACCAGCTCGTCGTACCGGTGCTGCGGCACGTCGTAGTGGTCCAGGTCGAACGCCCGGATCGGCAGACCGGCGCGCTGCGCGAACTCGTGCAGCTCGTCGTACGACTCGTCGCTGACCAGATGGCTCCACACGGTGCCGTGCCGCGGCCAGGCAGGCGGGTCGACGAGGACGGTCATCCCGCCGAGGGTAACCGCCTCGTCAGCCGGACCCTCGCGCGGCGCCTCGGCCGGGCGGACGGGCTGGTCAGCCCGCTGCGAACAGCCGGGACGCGGCGGCCTCGGCCTCGGCGTACGTGCGCGAGGCGCTCGTCATCGCGGCGCTGATCTGGCTGAGCGACTCCTCCACCTTGCTCTGCGTCGCGGACCAGTCGGCGACCAGGCCGGCGAAGGCCCCGGCAGCGGCGCCGCGCCACCCGGCCTGCAGCTCGGTCAGCTGGCGGTGCATCGCCGCGACCTCCGCCTGGATGGAGGCGACCCGCGCCTGGACACCGCCGGCAGCGCGGGCCAGCTCGGCTGCATCGACCTCGTAACGACTCATCGGACCTCCCGTGCCCCACCGGGCCGCCGGGCGGGCAGCTCTCGACGACGGGGCGCGGGCGACGCTAGGGATCCCGCAGGGACGCACGGCCGTTGAACGGCGCCGGCACCCGATCACACGGACGGGTGCCGGGCTGGGGGCGGATGAGGTCCGGCTCAGGCGGGCGTGCTCGTCGTCGACGGCGCCGGGCTACCCGACGCGGAGGTCCCGGCGGCGGCGCCCGCAGCCGTCGCCCCGCTCGTGCCGGTGGACCCGGCGGCGAGCTTCGCCAGCTCCTTCTCCACCCGGGCGAGCTCGGCGGTCAGGTTCTGCCGGGCCGGCTCCTCCCAGCGCTCGGAGAGCGGGCTGACGAACAGGCGCGGACGGCCCAGCAGCTTGCGCAGGATGTGCTCGCGGGCCGCGAGGAACTTGTCCACGGGGACGTGGGCGTACTCGGCACGCAGGTCCTCGAGGTAGGCGCGGTACTTCTGCGGCTCGGTGGCCAGCATCGCCAGGTCGGCGTCGCACAGGACGGCGCTGTCCGGGTCGGCCGGGTCCGGGTTGTGCCGCGCCAGGCGGACCACCAGGTCGTGCACGCGCTGCGCCTTCTCGGCGGAGACGCCGAGCGCGGTCAGCTCGTCGTACGCCAGACGCGCGCTGGCCACCTCGTCCTCGCCGCCGCGGTTGGCGTACACCGCGCGCTCGGCCGAGTCGAAGATCGCCCCGTGGTACCAGGCGGCGAGCCGCACCACCTCGGGGTCGTAGGTCTCCTCCGTCAGCTCGTCCACCCGGGCGATGACGTCCACCAGGTGGCGGAGGTTGTGGAAGTGCCGCTCGGGAGCGGTCCACCTGGCCAGGAGGGCCTCACCGGTCCTGCGGATCCCGTCGGCCTCGGCGGTACCGCCGACTGCCTGGACACTGCGGACGAACGCGGACAACAACCACTGTGGCGCGTCATGGACGCCCATGGATCGACCTCACGGCTGGTGACTAGGACGAGTCATCGTAGCCTCAGGCCCTGTCAGCGGCCTCCCGAGGGTGGTCCGCCCGATCGCCCTCGGCCGCCGGGTCCGCGGCCGGTGCGTCGGGCCTGGTCAGAGGGCTGCGATCGGTCCGGTCGGCGACGGGGGGCCCGTGCACGGGGTCGGTCTCGTCCTGCTCCTCGCCCTCGTCGGGGACCGCAGCGGCGGGTGCTGCGGGCAGCACCACGCGCACCGTCGTGCCCCCGCCGGGCGTCTGCGCGAGCGTCACCTGGCCCGAGTGCGCCGAGACGATGGCCGCGACGATCGCCATCCCCAGACCCGCTCCGCCGGACTCCCGCGTCCGCGAGGCGTCCACCCGGTAGAAGCGCTCGAACACCCGGGCGGCGTGCTCCGGGTCGATGCCAGGCCCGTGGTCCCGGACCTCGATGATGCCGACGCCGCGGGCGGTGCCGACGGCGATCTCGACGGGCGTGCCGGCCGGCGTGTGCTGCACCACGTTGCCGACCAGGTTGCCGACCACCTGCCGCAGGCGGGCGTCGTCGCCGAGCACCAGCGTGGCCCCGGCCGTACCGCTCGGCTCGAGCGGCGCGAGGCGGGCGGGCCGGTCGGGGTCGAGCGCGCGCAGGTCGCTGATCGCGTCGGCCGCCAGGACCGTCAGGTCCACCGGTTGGTGCGCGATCGGCCGCCCCTCGTCGAGCCGGGCCAGCGCGAGCAGGTCCTCCACCAGCGTGCCCATCCGGGTGGCGGAGCCCTCGATTCGGCGCATCGTGTCGTCCACCTGGTCGGCGCCGGTCAGGGCGCCCATCCGGTAGAGCTCGGCGTAGCCGCGGATGGTCGCCAGGGGAGTGCGCAGCTCGTGCGACGCGTCGGCGACGAACCGGCGCATCCGGGTCTCGGATGCCGTGCGGGCGTCGAACGCCGCCTCGATCTGCGTCAGCATCCCGTTCAGCGCGACGCCGAGGCGGCCCACCTCGGTGCTCTCCGGCGCGGTGCGCACGCGGCGGGACAGGTCGCCGGCGGCGATCGCCGCGGCCGTCTCCTCGATGCGACCCAGCGGCGCGAGCGACCGTCGCACGGCCCAGCCGGCGGCGAGGCCGCCGAGCAGCACGATCCCGACGCCGGAGAGCAGCAGCACCGAGACCATGGTGCTGGTGGTGTTCCGCGCCTCGGCCAGGGGCAACGCGATCAGCACCCAGCCGCTGGCGTCGTTCGTCGGGTACGCCACCGCCCGCCAGTGCGATCCCGCGACGGACGAGTCCATGCTGAACGGTCGGCCCCCCAGCGCAGCCGCCTGCGCCGCGGACAGGGCCGGCACCTGCGGGTCGCCGTAGGCGTCCACGACGCTCTGCGACCGCCAGGTGAACGACTGCGCACCCTCCACCTCGAGGCGCACGTAGTAGTCGGACGGGCCGGCCGTCTGGTACAGCCCGTTGCGCAGCGCGTTGACCCGCTGGCTCGCCAGCGCCGTGCCCTCGGTGCGCAGCTTGTCGTCGATCTGCGCGACCAGCGAGCGCTGCAGCAGGGCAGTGCTGGTGATCCCCGCCAGCACCAGGCCGACGGCGATCAGCACGGTGGCGACGGCGACCAGCCGGCCGCGCAGCGGCACCCGGTCCCAGGCCGCCGCCCACCGCGTCGGCAGACGGAGTGCGGTCACGACTGCTCGCGCAGCAGGTAGCCGACGCCCCGCTTGGTGTGGATCAGCGGCGGCAGCCGCCGGCCCTGGCCGTCGTCCAGCTGGTCCACCTTGCGGCGCAGGTAGGAGATGTAGGACTCGACGATGTTGGCGTCGCCGCCCCAGTCGTACTGCCACACGTGGTCGAGGATCTGCGCCTTGGACAGCACGCGGCCGGCGTTGAGCATCAGGTAGCGCAGCAGCTTGAACTCGGTGGGGGACAGGTCGATCAGCTGACCCGAGCGGCGGACCTCGTGCGAGTCGTCGTCCAGCTCGAGGTCCGCGTAGCGGAGCACCTGCGAGTCGTCGTCCACGCGCTGGGTCCGCCGCAGCACCGCGCGGATGCGAGCCACGACCTCCTCGAGGCTGAACGGCTTGGTGACGTAGTCGTCGCCGCCGACCGTCAGGCCCTGCACCTTGTCGGCCGTGTCGTCGCGCGCCGTGAGGAACAGCACCGGCACGTGCTGACCCTTCTCGCGCAGGCGCCGGGTGACGGTGAAGCCGTCCATGTCCGGCAGCATCACGTCCAGCACCACCAGGTCCGGCTGCACCTCCCTGGCCAGGCGCAGCGCGGAGCTGCCGTCCGCCGCGGAGCTCACCTCGAAACCGGCGAAGCGCAGGGACGTGGCGAGCAGCTCACGGATGTTGGGCTCGTCGTCGACGACGAGCAGCCGAGCCTCGGGGGCGCCGGACGCAGCGTTCATCCGCCCAGTGTGCGACGGCTGTCTGGGAGTGCGCTGGACGTCACCTGCGCGTGCGGAAGGCCCGGTCGGTGCCGTGGCGGAGCTCGACCCGTGGCCCGTGCGTGTGAGCGATAACATCGATCCGGGCTCGCGCGCGTGGCGCCCGGCGTCGCCCTGTACCTTTCTGCTCCATGACGACTGTCCAGATCGAGGCCGGCGACCGCCTCGACCCGATCGGCGGGCCCCGCGCGCGCCTGACCGTGCTGCAGAGCTCCCCGAGCTGCGGTCTCGACCGGTTCGCCCAGTGGCTCGGCGACGTCGACGTGCAGCTGGTCCGTGCGGACCTCGGCGAGCCGGTGCCGAGCGCCGCCGAGGTGGGGCACGGCCTCCTGGTGCTGGGCGCCGAGCTCTCGGTGTACGACGACGAGCGGGCGCCGTGGCTGCCTGCCGTCCGCGACCTGCTCGCGGAGGCCAGCGCGACCGGCGTCCCCACGCTGGCGATCTGCCTCGGTGCCCAGCTGCTGGCCGTCGCCCGCGGCGGCCGCGTGCAGGTGGCCGCCCCTCCCGGGTCCGAGGCCGGCGTGGTCAACGTCCGGTGGCGTCCGGAGGCGGAGTCCGACGCGCTCGTCGGACCGCTGCTGCAGCCGTGGCAGGCACGGCGGCTGACGCCGCAGCCGGCGATGCACGACGACGCGGTGGTGGAGCTGCCGCGCGGCGGCGTGTGGCTCGGCTCGTCGGCGATGTACCCGTACCACGCCTTCCGGATCGGGTCGGCCTGGGGTCTGCAGTTCCACCCGGAGACCTCGCAGGAGACCCTGCGGCGGTGGGCGGAGGCCGCCGGGCACGACGCGGACGCGGTGCTTGCCGGGTGGGCCGGTCAGGACGAGGTGCTGACGCAGTTCAGCCGGGGCATCGCCGAGCAGCTGGTGGCGCTGGTGCGGTGCCGGGCCGACGAGGGCTCCTTCGTCCTGGCCTGATCCGCTCCTCCCGTACGCGAAGGGGCCCCCGGCATCGCGCCGGGGGCCCCTTCGTCGTCGCTGCGAGGTGCGATCAGGAGTGCGGCCCCGCGGCGATCTGCGGCGTGACCTGCGTCGCCGGCAGCTGGGCGGGCTCGGCGCCCGCCTTCAGCGCGGCGAGGCGGGCCTCGACCTCGATCTGCGAGTCCGACGACTCGAGCTGGGCGAACTGCGCGTCCAGCGAGCTGGCGGCGAGCTCCGCCTGCCCCTGCGCGAAGGCCTCCTCGTGCCGCACCCGGTCCTCGAACCGGGCGAGCTCGCTGGTCGGGTCCAGGACGTTGATCGAGCCGATCGCCTCCTGCACCTGACGCTGCGCCTGCGCCGACTTCTGCCGCGCGACCAGCGTGTCGCGGCGGGACTTCAGCTGGCCCAGCTTGTCCTTCATCATCGCCAGGCCGGACTTCAGCTTGTCGACCGCGTCGCGCTGCGAGGCGAGCAGCGGCTCGGCCTCGTTGACCTCGTTCTCGGCGGTGATCTGCCGGCCGATGGCGACCTTGGCGAGCGCGTCGAACTTGTCGGCGTTCGCCGTGTCACCGCTGGCCCGGTACTGGTCGGCGCGGCTCGAGGCCGCGATCGCCTTGCGGCCCCAGTCCGCCGCGGCGGCGACGTCGGCGTTGTAGTCCTGCTCCGCCAGACGGAGGTTGCCGATCGTCTGGGCGATCGCCTTCTCCGCCTCCGCGATCTCGTTGGTGTAGTCCCGGACCAGCTGGTCCAGCATCTTCTGCGGGTCCTCCGCCTGGTCGATCAGGGCGTTGATGTTCGCCTTGGCCAGCTGGGCGATCCGCCCGAAGATGGACTGCTTCTCCGTCATGCGCGTGCCTTCCTGTCGAGTCCCGCTCGTGCTGCCGATGTGCCGGTCACT
>NCKG01000085.1:0-7939 GCA_002279095.1 Cellulomonas sp. 14-74-6 | reverse complement strand
AGGCCGACCTCGCCCAGCACCCGACCGGGCAGCCGGACCTGGCCGGCGGACAGCCACGGCGGGATGACCCAGCCGGCCTGAGGAGCACCGATCTCGTCGCGCACCCGCACGCGGTACAGGCGTTCGGGGTCGAGGCCCGGCAGCCGTACGGGCTCGGGCAGCGCCTCCTCGAGGGCGGCCACGGTCACGACCGTGAACACGGCCTCGTCCCGGTCCGCCGCCACGGCACCCGTGATCCGCAGCGCCGGGTCCACCGGGTCGGCGTGCACCGCCGTGCCGGTGTGCAGCAGCGGCCGCAGCTCCGTGTACAGGGAGGCGAACCGCCGCAGCGCGGCCAGCTCGTCCTCGTCGCACCCGGCGATGTCCCACTCGAGGCCTGCGGAGCCCATCAGGGCGGTGGCCAGCCGGTAGGGCAGGTCGATGGTGCGACCGGAGCTGTGCGCGGTGGGTGGCCCCACGTGCCCGCCCACCAGCTCGGGCGGCAGCAGCAGCTGGGTCCAGCGCTGGATGTCCTGGCGCTCGACGGGGTCGTTGGAGTCCGACGCCCACACCCGGTCGGTCACCGCGAGGATGCCGAGGTCGGTGCGGGCGCCGCCGGACGAGCACGACTCGATCTCGAGGCCGGGGTGGTCGGCCTTGAGCCGGGCGATCAGGGCGTACGTGGCCAGCGTCTGGGCGTGCGTGCCCGGCCGGCCGGCGTGCACGGGTTCGACGAGGTCGCGGTTGTGGTCCCACTTGATGAAGTCGATCCCGAGCCGGCTCACCAGTGCGTCGATCTGCCCGTGGACGTGCTCCCAGGCCGCCGGCTCGGCGAGGTCGAGCACGTGCTGGTTGCGCCACGAGACGCCGGCGGGCGCCGCGAGCGGCCGCGCGTGCAGCAGCCACTCCGGGTGCGCGCGCGCCAGGTCGGAGTCGAGGTTGACCATCTCGGGCTCGAACCACAGGCCCAGCTGCATGCCGAGGGAGTGCACCAGCTCGGCGAGCGGCTCCAGCCCGTGCGGCCACACCGCCGGGTCCACCACCCAGTCGCCGAGGCCGCGGGTGTCGTCCCGACGGTCGTGGAACCACCCGTCGTCGAGCACGAACCGCTCGACGCCGACCTCGGCGGCCCGGCGGGCCAGCGCCGCCAACCGCTCCGGGTCGTGGTCGAAGTACACCGCCTCCCAGGTGTTGAGCACGAGGGGCCGAGGCGAGCGGGGGTGCTGCGGGCGGGCTCGCAGCCAGGTGTGGAACCGGGCCGAGACGCCGTCCAGCCCCGCGGCAGACCAGGCGAAGTACGCCGCCGGCGTGCGGTACTCGTCCCCGGGAGCCAGCCGGACCTCGCCGGGACGCAGCAGCTCACCGGCGCCGAGCAGGGTGGTGTGGTCCGTCAGCCGGTCGAGCCGGTGGGTGACGTCGGCACTCCAGCCGAGGTGCACCGCCCACACCTCGCCGTGGCGGTCGTGCGGTGCGCCGGACGAGGCCAGCGTGGCCCACGGGGAGTCGTGACCGGCCCGCCCGCGGCGCGAGGTGCGCGTGGTGCTGCCGCGCGGCATGGGCGTGGTCTGCGGCACCTTCTCGCGGGTCCACCGGCCGGCGAACGTGGTCACGTGGTCGGCGCGCCGCGGTACGGGAAGGGTCGGCTCGAGCCAGGCGACGTCCACGGTGCCCGGTCCGTCGTTGGTCAGCGCGTGCTCGACCAGCACGAGGCCACCCGCGCCCACCTCGATGCGCGTGCGCAGCAGCAGGCCCTCCGTGGCGGCGGTGACCTCGACGACGGCCACGTCCCGATCGACGGCCCGGACGGTCCAGCGCGGGAAGAGCGGTGCGCCGTCGCGGGTGAGCAGCACCCCGGGGCGGCCGGGCCAGCCGTCGCCCTCCTGCGGCAGGACGGTGAGGCCCCACGAGCCGTCGAGCGCACCCGGCGGCGTCTGCCGGGAGGTGGCCGCGTCGATGCCGGCCAGGTCCTCGTCGGACAGCGTGCCGAGGTCGGCGCCCCAGTGCCGCACGGTGGGAAGCCCGGCCACCTCGTGGGCGACCACGACGGCGACGCCGTCGCGACGAAGCACCGTCCACGCCGGGGGGGCGGGATGCGAGGGAACGGTCACGGAGCACCTCTCGAGGGGGACATCGGCGCACGCGCACCGTCGCGCGGCCATCATGGCGGACCTCCGCCGACCGGCGCACCGGCGGCGTGCCCACCTGCGCCGCCGTGAGCGCGACCGAGCCCGGCCGGGACGGACCCGACCGGGCTCGGCTCTGCTGGTCACGCGACTCAGGGGACGATGTACCCCGCCGCGGTGAACAGCTCGTACCACTGCGCACGGGTCAGCTCCAGGTCCGAGCCGGCGGCGGCGTCCGCCACCCGGTCCGGTCGGGTGGTGCCCAGCACCACCTGCATCTGCGCCGGGTGCCGGGTGATCCACGCGGTCGCGATCGCCGTGGGCGTCACGTCGTGCTCCGCCGCGAGGCGGTCGATCACCGCGTTGAGCTCGGGGTACTCCGCCGAGCCGAGGAACGGCCCCTTGAAGAAGCCCGCCTGGTAGGGAGACCACGCCTGCACGGTGATGTCGTTCAGGCGGCAGTAGTCCAGCACCCCCAGGCTGCGGTCCACGGACTGCTGCTCGTCCCGCATGTTCATCGCCACCCCCTGGGCGACGATGTCCGCGTGCGTCAGCGACAGCTGCAGCTGGTTGGCCACCAGCGGCTGGCGGACGTACCGGCGCAGCAGCTCGATCTGCCCCGGCGTGTGGTTGGACACCCCGAAGTGGCGCACCTTGCCCGCCGCCTCGAGGTCGTCGAACGCCCGCGCGACCTCCGCCGGCTGCACCAACGCGTCCGGCCGGTGGAGCAGCAGGATGTCGATGCGGTCGGTGCCCAGCGCTGCGAGCGAGCCGTCCACCGACTCCACGATGTGGTCGTAGGAGAAGTCGAACCCGGCACCGCGGACGATGCCCGCCTTGGTCTGGATCACCAGCTCGTCCCGGTCGGCGGGGGTCAGCCGCATCGCCCGGGCGAACCGCTCCTCGCACTCGTGCAGGCGGGTGCCGTACACGTCGGCGTGGTCGAGGAACGTGATGCCGGCGTCCCGGGCCGCGGCCAGCAGAGCCCGGATCTCCTCGTCCGACCTGTCGGCGATCCGCATCAGGCCGAGTACGACGTTGGGCACGGTCAGGTCCGTGCCGGGCAGGGTGAACGTCTTCATGTCAGCGTCTCTCCCGTGGGCTCGGGCCGGCTCAGGCGCCGGCGCCGGACAGCAGCGCGACCTCGTCGGCCGACAGCTGCAGCTCGGCGGCCTTGACGGAGTCCTGGATGCTCGTCGGCCGCGACGCGCCGGGGATCGGGATGACGACGGGCGCGAGCGCCAGCTCCCAGGCGAGCGTCACCTGCTGCGGGCTGACCCCGTGCGCGTCCGCGACCTGCTGGAAGGCGCCGTGCCGGGAACCCACCTCGCCGGCGCGCGCGATGCCGCCCAGCGGGCTCCACGGCAGGAACGCGATGCCGAGCTGTGCGCAGTGCTCCAGCTCGCCCTGAGACGAGCGGAAGGCGGGGGAGAACTGGTTCTGCACGGACACCAGCCGGCCGCCCAGCAGCTCGTTCGCCTGGTCGATCTGCGCGACGTTCGCGTTGGAGATCCCCGCGAGCTGGATCACGCCCTCGTCGAGCAGCTGGACGATCGCGCCGATCGAGTCGGCGTAGGGGACCTTCGGGTCGGGACGGTGGAACTGGTACAGGCCGATCGCCTCGACGCCGAGCCGCTTCGCGGACGCCTTGGCCGCCTCCAGCAGGTGCTCGGGCCGGCCGTCCTGGGTCCAGGAGCCGTCGCCCGGGCGCAGGTGACCGCCCTTGGTGGCCACCAGCACCTCCGAGGCGTCCCCGCCGTAGCTGCGCAGAGCCTTGGCGATCAGCTCCTCGTTGTGGCCGACCTCGCCCGCGAGCAGGTGGTACGCGTCGGCGGTGTCGATCAGGGTCACGCCCGCGTCGAGGGCGGCGTGGATCGTCGCGATCGACCGGGCCTCGTCCGGCCGGCCCTCGATGGACATCGGCATGCCGCCGAGGCCGATCGCGCTGACCGTGCGGGGGCCGAGGGTGCGCTGCTGCATGGGAGGAGAGCCCTTCGTCGTCGTCGGTCCGGCCGATGGTCCCGGACCGTCGTCCTCGACACTAGGGACGGCTAATCTAGAAGTCCAACGACTACGAGTGATGCCAGTTATGAGTGGCACTCATGAAAGAGGCGACCGATGGACCTGCGGCAGATGGAGCACCTCGTCGCCCTGGCCGACGAGCAGCAGTTCACCCGTGCCGCGGCGATCTCCGGCGTCTCGCAGTCGGGCCTCTCGGCCTCGATCAAGGCGCTCGAGGAGGAGCTGGGCACCTCGCTGTTCACCCGGACGACCAGACGCGTCGAGCCGACCGACGCCGGCATGGCCCTGCTGCCGTACGCCCGCTCGATGCTCGCGCAGGCGGCCGCCGGCCGGGACGCCGTCGTTCGATCCACCCGTGAGCTGGCCGGTTCGCTTCGCGTCGGCGCCGAGCAGTGCCTCGGCGTCGTCGACGTGCCTGCGGTCCTCGAGCGGTTCCACCGGCGCTACCCGCTGGTCGACATCCACTTCGCCCAGGCCGGGTCCCACGAGCTCGTCGGGCAGGTGCGCGCCGGCGAGCTGGACCTCGCGTTCGTCGCCACCACCGAGCACGTCGCCACGGTCGCCCGGACGGTGATCGACCGGCGTCCGATCGTGCTGCTGGTGCCGCCCGAGCACCGGCTGGCGGGCAGCAGTCGCGTCGACTGGGCGCAGCTGGACGGCGAGGACTTCATCGACTTCCAGGACTCGTGGGGCGTGCGCTCGCTGAACGACGCGGCGTGCCACGCGCACGGCGTGCGGCGGCGGGTGCGCTGCACGGTCAACGACATCCACACGCTGCTGGACCTCGCGCACCGCGGGCTCGGCATCGCCCTGGTGCCGCAGCACATCGCGGCCAAGCCGCAGGCGGCCGGTCTGGTCACCGTGCGCCTGCCGCAGGACACGACCCCGGAGTGGGTCGTCTCGGTGGTGAGCAGCCCGACGCCCGCCGCCGCGTCGCTGGCACCCCAGCTGCTGGAGCTGCTGGAGCCGTGCGCGGTGGACGTCGTCGCGAGCGGCGCAGCGGCAGGACCGGCCGACGACGACCGCCTGGTGCTGGCCTGACCCTGCACCTGAGGGCCTGACCCTGCGTCGCGTCCGGCGTCGAGGAAGGTCAGGTGTTGAGGAAGCTGGCGGGGTCGTCGTCGGACCCCGTCTCCTCGGGCATCGAGATCGCCTCGCGCGGGTCCGTCTCGGGCGAGCTCTCGTCGTCGCGGACCTCGTCGATCTCGGGGTTCGTGACCGCGTCGGGCGTGTCGTCGGGCGTTCCTGGCAGCTCGCTCATCGCGGGACCCTCCTCCGTCGGACCTGGCCTGGATGCCGACCCTAGGTCGAGCGGCGCCCACGCGCGCGTCCAGGGCGAGCGGGCCCGTGCGGGCGCGGCCGGACATGGCGCGGCCCCCGCCGGCAGGGGGTCCGGCGGGGGCCGCAACGAATCTGGACGCTAGTCCTGTAGCGGCGCTCAAGGGGCCGGTTCACGGACCAGGATCGACAGGATCACCCGGGCGAACGTACTCCCGGCGGCATGCCGGCCGCCCCACCGCCCGGTACGACGCAGCCCCGGCCACCGCTGCGGTGACCAGGGCTTCAACGTGCCCGCGACTGGACTCGAACCAGCGGCCTTCTGCTCCGGAGGCAGACGCTCTATCCACTGAGCTACGCGGGCCTGTCGTCGTCGGGCACCCGGCTGGGCGCGCCGCGACGCGGTCACTGAGACTACCAGCCGGCGCTCACTGGTCAGGGACCAGGTCGGACAGGTACGTGGACGTCTCGTCGACCGCCCGCACGTCGTTGCCGGCCACGATCGCGTCGATCAGGCCGTCGTGGGCGTCGTGCCCGTGGGCGTCCTCGCCGATGAAGTTGAACCGGATGTTGTCGCCGATCGCGTCGATCAAGTTCTCGTACAGCGACAGCAGCACCGGGTTGGCGGCCGTCTCGACGATGGCACGGTGCAGCGCGAGGTCCGTCTCGACCATCTGGTCGAGGTCGCCGGCCAGGTAGGCGGCGGAGCGGGCGTCCCGGCGCGAGACCAGGGTGGCGGCATCGGTGGCGGTCCGACGACGGGCGGCGAGGCGCGCCGCCTCGACCTCGAGCGCCCGACGCACCTCGATGACGTCGCGCTGACGCGCCTCGGCGATCTGGCGGCTCATGCTGACCGCCATCTCGGAGCTGGACAGCACGTAGGTGCCCGACCCCTGCCGGCGCTCGAGCAGCCCGGCGTGCACCAGCGACTGCACCGCCTCGCGCACCGTGTTCCTGCCCACGGCGAGCAGCTCCACCAGAGCCGGCTCGGGAGGGATCCGGGTGCCCACGCCCCACTCGCCGGAGACGATGCGGGAGCTCAGCTGTTCGACCGCGCTGTCGATCAGACCGGTACGTCGCGCCATGGGGACAGTGTGCCTGCATCGGGCCCCTGCCCGGGACAGGTCGTCCGACGTCTCACCCCCGGTGCTGCCGTCGTCTCGCCTGCGCGGGCGCTCCTCGCGGGCCGCCCGGACGCCGACCGGGCGCCCACGTGCCGCTCGGTAGGCTGACGCGGTGACCCCCGATCAGCTCGCGCAGGCCGTGCGCGCCGCTCTCCTGGCCGCCGTGGACGACGGCAGCCTGGCCCTCGACCCCGCCGCGATCCCGGCCGAGGTGCACCTCGAGCGCCCCCGTCAGCGCGAGCACGGCGACTGGTCGACCAACGTCGCGATGCAGCTGGCGAAGAAGGCCGGGGCCACGCCGCGTGCCCTGGCCACCGACCTGGCGGGCCGCCTGGAGCAGACACCGGGCGTCGCCTCCGTCGAGGTGGCCGGCCCGGGCTTCCTCAACATCCGGCTCGACGCGGCCGCCGCCGGCGAGCTGGCCCGCACGATCGTCGACCAGGGGCCCGGCTACGGCCGCAACACGTCGTTCGACGGCATCGCGGTCAACCTGGAGTTCGTCTCCGCCAACCCGACCGGCCCGCTGCACATCGGCGGGGTGCGGTGGGCGGCGGTCGGGGACAGCCTGGCGCGCGTGCTCGAGGCGTCGGGCGCCACGGTGACGCGCGAGTACTACTTCAACGACCACGGTGCCCAGATCGACCGGTTCGCCCGCTCGCTGCTCGCCCGCTCGCGGGGCCAGGAGGCCCCCGAGGACGGCTACGGCGGGCAGTACGTCACCGACATCGCGGAGCAGGTCGTCGCCGACGCGCTCGCGGCCGGCGAGCCGGACCCCCGGACGCTGCCGGACGGGGAGGCGACCGAGGCGTTCCGCGTGCGGGGCGTCGAGCTGATGTTCGCCGAGATCAAGCAGTCGCTGCGCGACTTCGGCGTCGAGTTCGACGTCTACTTCCACGAGGACTCGCTGCACGAGTCGGGTGCCGTGGTCCGGGCCGTCGAGCGGCTGCGGGCCGCGGGCCACATCTACGAGAAAGACGGTGCGGTCTGGCTGCGCACCACCACGTTCGGTGACGACAAGGACCGGGTGGTGATCAAGTCGGACGGCGAGGCTGCGTACATCGCCGGTGACATCGCCTACTACCTGGACAAGCGGGAGCGCGGCGCCGACCGCGTGGTGATCATGCTCGGCGCCGACCACCACGGGTACATCGGCCGGATGATGGCGGTCTGCGCCGCCTTCGGGGACACCCCGCACGTCAACCTCGAGCTGCTGATCGGCCAGCTGGTCAACCTGGTCAAGGACGGTGAGCCGGTCCGGATGAGCAAGCGCGCCGGCACCGTCGTGACCATCGACGACCTGGTCGACGCGGTCGGCGTCGACGCCGCCCGGTACGCCCTCGCCCGCTCGTCGACGGACTCGGCGATCGACCTCGACCTCGACCTGCTGGCGAAGGCGACCAACGAGAACCCCGT
>NCKG01000084.1:0-7959 GCA_002279095.1 Cellulomonas sp. 14-74-6 | reverse complement strand
TGCGCCGTCGATGCTCGCCTCGAGCAGCGGAGACGAGATCGCCATCTCCGCGGCCTGCACCGCACGGTCCTCGCCGCGGGCGAAGCCGATGCCCATCAGCGCCGAACCGGCACCCTGCATCACGGACTTCACGTCCGCGAAGTCGAGGTTGATCAGACCCGGCGTGGTGATCAGGTCGGTGATGCCCTGCACGCCGGAGAGCAGCACCTGGTCGGCGGAGTGGAAGGCGTCGAGGACGCTGACCGAGCGGTCCGAGATCGACAGCAGGCGGTCGTTGGGGATGACGATCAGCGTGTCGACCTCGGCGCGCAGGGCGTCGATCCCGGAGTCCGCCTGGTTGGAGCGCCGCCGACCCTCGAAGGTGAACGGCCGGGTGACGACACCGATGGTGAGAGCGCCGAGCGAGCGGGCGATCCGCGCGACGACCGGCGCGCCACCGGTGCCGGTGCCGCCACCCTCACCCGCGGTGACGAAGACCATGTCCGCCCCGCGCAGGACGTCCTCGATCTCCTCGGTGTGGTCCTCGGCGGCCTTCTTGCCGACCTCCGGGTCGGCGCCGGCACCGAGCCCACGGGTCAGCTCGCGACCGACGTCGAGCTTGACGTCCGCATCGGACATGAGCAGGGCCTGCGCATCGGTGTTGATCGCGATGAACTCGACGCCCTTGAGACCGACCTCGATCATGCGGTTCACGGCGTTCACGCCGCCGCCGCCGATGCCGACGACCTTGATGACCGCCAGGTAGTTCTGCGGAGCTGCCACGGTGGGTGCCTCTCGTTCTCGCGTCGTGCGGGTCGCGGCCGGGCCGCGGTCGCCGCTCCGACACGCGGAGCGTCGCTTCAACCTTCACCCTCAAGTTGAGGGTTAGAGTTATGTCAGGTCTGTCGTCAGTGCGTGACGCTAGGTCCGCACTTCATCGCGATCAACGACCGCGCCGCGCGTGTCGGCGGGTGATCAATGACGGACCCTCTCAGCGCGTGATCGGCAGGCGCGGCGCCGACACGTCGTAGACGCGCGCGCCCTTGGCCGTCGGCGACGCCCGGAGCGCGGTGAGCACCGCGATCTTCAGGGCCGTCTCCTGGGAGCTGCCCCAGTCCACCTCGACCCCGTCGCGCAGGTGCATGGTCACGGTGTCCTGGGTCTGGGCCGCGACGCCGGCGACCTCGGCCAGGAGCGCCGGCGGCAGCTGGCGCAGCACGCCGAGCACGGCCTGCAGCGTGCGCGCGTCATCGGCGGGCACGTCGACCACGGGCAGCCCGGCGGGCGCCGCATCGGCACGACCGACCTGGACGCCTTCCTCGTCGAGCAGGGCGAAGCCCGCCTTGGCCGCACCGGCCGGCGCCTGCTTCTCGGGGACGGCCGCCACGGGCTCGCGTGCGACGAGCTGGACGGTGAGCCCGTGCGGCCAGTCGCGCGTGACCCGAGCCTCCCGGACCCCGGGCACCTGGAGCAGCCGGTCCCGCAGCGCCACGGTCCCGAGGCGCGGCAGCGGGACGCCGCTGTCCTTCGCGACGACGGCCCGCACCTGGTCGACGGCCACGACGGTGCCGGCTCCGGCGACGGTCACGTCCGCGGGCCGCAACGCCAGCACCGGGGACCAGAGCAGCAGCCAGGCGAGGGCGCCGACCACCAGGACGGCAGCCGCCGAGAGGGCGATCTGCCGACGCGCGAGCGTGCGGCGTGCGCGCGCCCGCTCGGCGAAGCGCTGCACCGAGCGCGTGGACACGACCGGCGGGCGAACCGGGCCCCCGAACCGGCGAACCTGGTACGTGGTGGCCGTCTGGTACCGGCTCCCGGCCGGCGCGGTCGGCAGCGGGGACGGCCCGCTCGGCGCGGGCGATGGCGTGGAGGCGACCGGTGCGGCCGCCGTCTTCGACGGCGCCGGGGCCGCGTGCCCGGCCGGCGGCACGCCGTTCTCGGCGGGCGGCTCTCGGACCGGTTCACGGACCGCGTCACCGACCGGCGAGCGCGCAGCCTCCGGTCGCGCGGTGCTCCGTGGGGTCGTCCGGCTCGGGGTCGGCGGCCGGGTACGCGGTGCGGGCGGTCGGGACGGGCTCATCAGGCCGGCCCCGCCCCACCCTGGTCCGCTCGGCCCGTGCCCAGCCGGGCGTCCAGGGCCGCGAGGACCACGGGTGCCAGCTGCGTCACGTCACCCGCGCCGACGGTGAGCACCAGGTCGCCCGGACGTGCCAGGGCCGCGACCGCGGACGCCGCCTCGGTCCGGTCGGCGACGAACCGGCCGCGACCCGGCGTGGTCATGCGGTCGGTGATCAGGGCACCCGTCACACCGGGTTCGGGGTCCTCGCGCGCGGCATAGACGTCGGTGACCACCACGGCGTCGGCGAGCTCGAGGGCGTGCGCGAACTCGTCGGCGAACGTGCGGGTGCGGGAGTACAGGTGCGGCTGGAACAGCACGAGGACCCGGCCGTCGCCGGCCACCTGGCGCGCGGCGCCCAGCAGCGCGGCGATCTCCGTCGGGTGGTGGGCGTAGTCGTCGACCACGCGCACCCCGGCCGTGGTCCCCCGGTCCTCGAACCGCCGTCCCGTGCCCCGGAAGGCACCCAACGCCTCTGCGGCCGCGGTCGCGTCGAGACCCAGGCGGCGCAGCACCGCCCACGCGGCGGCGGCGTTCAGACCGTTGTGCGCGCCGGGGACGGCGAGCCGCACGACGACCCGCTCGCCGCCTGCGGCGAGCTCGGTCTCCCAGCCCCGCGCCGTGGCCCGGGTGGGACCCACGTGCACGTCGGAACCGGCCGAGCGACCGTAGGTCACCACCTCGACCCCGCGGGCGGTGAGGCGATCCTCCACGGTGCGCACCAGACGGGCCGCGCCCGGGTCGTCGAGGCACGCCACCAGCTGGCCGCCCGGACGGATGCGGTCCGCGAACACCGCGAAGGCGGCCTCGAACGCCTCCCTGGTCCCGTAGTGGTCGAGATGGTCCGGCTCGACGTTGGTCACCACGGAGACGAGCGGCCGGTAGGCCAGGAACGATCCGTCGGACTCGTCCGCCTCGGCGACGAAGGGGCCTTCTCCGTGCCGGCCGCCACCGACCGGCCCCTCCGCCGTGAGCACCGTGCCGCCGATGGCGAACGACGGGTCCGCCCCGGCGTGCAGCAGCGCGGTCGCCACCATCGCCGACGTGGTCGTCTTCCCGTGCGCACCCGCTACGGCGACGGAGTCGCGACCGGCCATCAGGGCGGCCAGCGCCTGGGACCGGTGCAGGATGCGAAGTCCGGCCGCCCGAGCGGCCGCCAGCTCGGGGTTGGTCTCCCGAACCGCGGAGGAGATCACGACCGTGTCGACGTCCCGGACCGCCGACGCGTCGTGCCCCACGTGCACGCGGACGCCGGCCTCACGCAGGCCGGGCAGCGCAGGGCCGTCCTGGGCGTCGGAGCCCGAGACGTCCAGGCCACGGGCGGCCAGCAGCGCCGCGACGGCGGACATCCCCGCACCACCGACGCCGATCAGGTGCACCCGGCCGAAGGAGCCGACGCAGGGCACCTCACCGCCCTGCTCCTCCGCACCGGTGACGCCGGGCCGCGGGGACGCCGACGGCGACGTCGGCCGCGCGGCGGGCGGCAGCTGGTCGAGCACGAGCTGAGCCACCCGCTGCGCCGCGTCACGGACACCCACCGATGCGGCCGCGTGCGCCATCTGCTCCCGCTGCCGCACCGCACCTGGTCCGACCAGCAGCGGCAGCGCATGGACGCGCAGCCACGACGCGTCCAGCGCCGTGTCCTCCACCAGGAGGCCACCGCCGGCGGCGACGACCGAGGCGGCGTTGAGGCGCTGCTCCCCGTTGCCGACCGGCAGCGGCACGTACACCGCCGGGATGCCGAGCGCAGCGAGCTCGCACACGGTGCCCGCGCCCGCGCGGCCGACCACCAGGTCCGCCACCGCGAGCGCCAGCTCCATCCGGGCCAGGTACTCCAGCACGTGGTAGTGCTCCGCGCCGGGGAGGTCCTCCGTGGCCCGGCGGACCGGGTCGGCCTTGCCGCGACCGGTGAGGTGCAGCACCTGCACGCCGGAACCGAGCAGGTCGCTCGCCGCCGCCGAGACTGCACGGTTGATGCTGAGCGCACCGAGCGACCCCCCGGTGACCAGGAGCGTCGGAAGGTCGGGGTCAAGGCCCAGCTCGTCGGCCGCGCGCCGCCGCACCGCTGCGGGGTCGGTCGCGCGGTCGTCCAGCAGCGCGGCGACCGCGGGGCGCAAGGGCAGACCCGTCACCTGGGCGTGCGGCAGCACGGTTCCCGGGAACGTCACCGCGACCGCACGCGCCCACCGGGCTCCGAGCCGGTTCGCCAGGCCCGGTCGGGCGTTCTGCTCGTGCACCACCACGGGCAGCCCGCGGTGGCGCGCTGCGAGGTACGCCGGGGTGGAGACGTAGCCGCCGAAGCCGACGACGACCTGCGCTCCGGCGTCCTCCAGCGCGGACGTGGCGGCTCCGACCGCGGCGCGCAGCCGCGCCGGCAGGTGCAGCAGCGCCCCGCTCGGACGCCTCGGCAACGGGACGCGCGGGACGATGGCGAGCGGCAGACCGTAGGCCGGCACCAGGTCCGACTCGAGGCCCTCGCGGGTGCCGAGCACGGTGATCCGGATGCCCGGACGCGCAGCGCGCAGCGCGTCTGCGACCGCCAGCAGCGGGTTGACGTGGCCCGCCGTGCCGCCACCGGCGAGCAGGACCGAGCCCGGGTCGTCAGTCACGTGCGCGCCCCAGGACGGCCAGCGACCGGCGCACCACCGAGGGTCGGGCCGCGAGCGCCTCGGCGGCACCCGGTTCCGAGCGGGCGAAGGCCAGCACCACACCTATCGCGGCCATCGTCATGATCAGGGCTGAACCTCCGGCGGAGACGAGCGGCAGCGGGATGCCGATGACGGGCAGCAGACCGATCACCACGGCGATGTTGATCATCGCCTGGCCGACGATCCAGCACAGGATCGCGCCCGTGGTGATGCGGGCCATGGGGTCGGGGTGCCGCCGGATCACGCGGACCATCGCGAACGCGAGCAGCGTGAACAGGGCCAGCACCAGCAGGGTGCCGATCAGGCCGAGCTCCTCACCGATGATCGCGAAGATGAAGTCGTTGTGCGCAGCGGGCAGGTACGACCACTTCTCGCGGCTCTCCCCCAGACCGAGGCCGCCCCAGCCGCCGCTCGCGAGCCCCCAGCCGCCGTGCAACGTCTGGTAGCACTCGTTCTGCACGTCGCAGCTGCCGGACAGCCAGGACCGGATTCGGCCGACGCGGTTGTGGCCGAGGGTCACCAGCGGGATGACCGCCGCGACGCCGCCGACGATCAGGGTCACCAGGTACCGGCGCGGTACCGCGGCGATCCACATCGCACCGAACAGCAGGAGCAGCAGCACCATCGCGGTGCCGAGGTCCTGGCCCAGCAGGACGGTGCCGATGGGGATGACGCCGCCGATCGGGATCACCGGGATCAGTGCGTGCTGCCACCGGTGCAGCAGCGGCAGCTTGCGTGCGAGCACCGCACCGAGCCACAGCGCCAGGGCCAGCTTCAGGGCCTCCGACGGCTGCGCCGAGAAGCCCGGCAGGCACACCCAGTTCTGGTTTCCGCCGGCGCCGCAGCCGAGCCCGGGGACGAAGACCAACATCTGGAACAGCACACCGACGGCCAGCGCCGGCCAGGCGAGCCGCCGCAGCACCCGCACGGGCGTTCGGGAGGCGATCAGCATCAGCGGCAGGCCGATCAGGGCGAACTTCGTCTGGTTCAGGAACACGGCGTACGCCGAGTCGCCCTTCTGCAGAGACTCCACGCTGGAGCTCGACAGCACCATGACCAGGCCGATCACCAGGAGCAGCGCCGACGAGCCGGCCAGCACGTAGTAGCTGGTCACCGCGCTGTCCCAGTGGCCCAGCACGGAGTGCCGTCGCGCCGGACCGGCCGCGACGGTGTCCGGCTGGGCGGAGACCACCCGGTTCACGACTGCCCGGACAGGCCCCGGACGGCGGCAGCGAAGGCGTCGCCTCGCTCCGCGTAGGACGTGAACTGGTCCATGGACGCGCACGCGGGGGCGAGCAGCACGTTCACCGGGGTACCGGCGGGCGCCTGGGCGGCGAGCCGCTGCGCGGTCTGCACGGCACGGGTCATCACCGGTTCAGTGTCACCGGCGACCACCTCGACCACCGGGACCTGCGGCGCGTGTCGGGCCAGGGCGTCCCGCAGCGGTGCGCGGTCCACGCCGATCAGCACGACGGCGCGGAGCCGGTCGCGGCGCAGCTGCACGAGCTCGTCGAACGTGGCGCCCTTCGCAAGCCCGCCGGCGATCCACACCACGCTCGCCTCGCCGAACGCCGCGAGGGAGGCGGCGGCGGCATGCGCGTTCGTCGCCTTCGAGTCGTCGATCCAGGCGACCGAGCCGCGCTGCGCGACGGTCACGATGCGGTGCGCCCCCGGTGCGAATGCGCGCAGGCCGTCACGGACGTCGGCCGGCGCGACGCCATGAGCCAGGGCCAGCGCGGCAGCCGCCAGGGCGTTGGACACCACGTGCGGCGGCACCTGCCCGTCCGGACCGGCCAGCTGCGTGAGGTCGTCCAGGGTCGCCAGCTCCTGCGCGTGCGTGTGCCGCAGCCGGGCGAACCCCCGGTCGACCAGCACGTCCTCGACCACACCGACCTGACCGACCGACGGCACGCCGAGGGTGAACCCGACGGCGACGGCGCCGTCGACCACGTCCGCCTCCTCGACCAGCCGACGCGTCACCGGATCGACCGCCGAGTACACGCAGGCCCGCTCCACCCCGTCGAACACGCGCCCCTTGTCGGCCGCGTACGCCTCCAGGGAGCCGTGCCAGTCGAGGTGGTCCGCCGCGACGTTGAGCACGGCCGCCGCCTGCGCCGCCATGCTGCTGGTGAAGTGCAGCTGGAAGCTGGACAGCTCGACGGCCAGCACGTCGTTGGCGGGATCGGTCGCGGCGAGCACCAGCGGGTTGCCCACGTTGCCGGCGGAGACCGCGTGCTCACCGGCGGCCCGCAGGATCGACTCCAGCATCCCGACCGTCGTCGTCTTGCCGTTGGTGCCCGTGACGGCCAGCCAGGGCGCCGGCCCCGCGCCGTCCGCACGGTCGACCCGGACCCGCCAGGCCAGCTCGACCTCGCTCCACACCGGTAGGCCGCGCTCGACGGCAGCCGCGAGCAGGGGGTGCCGCGGCTGCAGGCCCGGAGAGGTGACGACGAGGTCGACCTCCGCGAGACCGTCGCGCGACAGGAAGTCGTCCGCGTCGTGCTCGTCCGCGGTCCCGGGGCGGTCGTCGAACGTCCGGACCCGGGCCCCGAGCCGCTCGAGCACCTGCACGGAGGCACGCCCCGACAGACCGAGACCCGCCACCAGCACCCGCGCACCGGCCAACGTGACGTCCGGTGTGCCCGGCGACGCCGCCCTCGGACCGTCCGCGCCGTCCGCCGAGCCGTCCACCGACGTCCGCACCTACCCCGCCACCCATTCCCCGTAGAACAGCCCGACGCCGAGAGCAACGAACAGCCCGGCGATGATCCAGAACCGGATCACGATCGTCACCTCGCCCCACCCCGACAGCTCGAAGTGGTGGTGCAGCGGCGCCATCTTCAGCACCCGTCTGCCGGTCGCCTTGAAGAAGCCGATCTGGATCACGTCCGACATCACGATGACGACGAACATCCCACCCAGGATCGCCGCGAGGATCTCGGTGCGCGTGAGGATCGAGAAGCCCGCCAGCGCACCGCCGAGCGCGAGGGAGCCGGTGTCGCCCATGAAGATCTGCGCCGGGCTGGCGTTCCACCACAGGAAGCCGAACAGCGCCCCGGTGATCGCGGCGGCGACCACGGCGAGCGCGAGCGGGTCCCGGGTCTCGTAGCAGCGCGGGCCCACCGAGCCGAGGATCTGGCAGGACTGCTTGAACTGCCACACGCCCACCACCACGTAGGCGCCGAAGACGATCAGCGAGACGCCGGTCGCGAGGCC
>NCKG01000083.1:0-8038 GCA_002279095.1 Cellulomonas sp. 14-74-6 | reverse complement strand
TTGTCCAGCGCCCGCTCCAGGCCGTGGTCCTGGTCCTTGACGTGGTGCAGCGACGAGCCCGGCTTCGGCTCCGGCACCGCCAGCACCGGGCCGAGGTCAAGCCCGGCGGCCTTCCAGTGGTCGACCGCCGCCGTGGTGTCGAGCAGCTCGACGTGGCCCACCGCCTCCTCGATCGACCGGAAGCCGATCGACGCGAGGTGCTCGCGGACCTCCTGGGCGATGTACTCGAAGAAGGTCTCGACGAACTCGGGCTTGCCCGTGAACCGGGCCCGCAGCTCGGGGTTCTGCGTGGCGACGCCGACCGGACAGGTGTCGAGGTGGCAGACGCGCATCATGACGCAGCCCGACACGACGAGCGGCGCGGTGGCGAAGCCGAACTCCTCAGCACCGAGCAGGGCGCCGATCACCACGTCGCGACCCGTCTTCAGCTGACCGTCCACCTGGACGACGACGCGGTCGCGCAGGTCGTTCAGCACCAGCGTCTGCTGGGTCTCCGCCAGGCCGATCTCCCACGGGGTGCCCGCGTGCTTGAGCGACGTCAGCGGGCTCGCACCCGTACCGCCGTCATGACCGGAGATGAGCACCACGTCCGCGTGCGCCTTCGCGCACCCGGCGGCCACCGTGCCGACGCCGAACTCGCTGACGAGCTTGGTGTGGACGCGGGCCTTCGGGTTGGCGTTCTTCAGGTCGTGGATCAGCTGCTTGAGATCCTCGATCGAGTAGATGTCGTGGTGCGGGGGCGGCGAGATCAGGCCGACGCCGGGTGTCGAGTGCCGCGTCTGGGCGACCCACGGGTACACCTTGTGGCCCGGCAGCTGACCACCCTCGCCGGGCTTGGCGCCCTGGGCGAGCTTGATCTGCAGGTCGTCCGCGAAGGTCAGGTACTCGCTCGTGACGCCGAAGCGTCCGGACGCGACCTGCTTGATGCGGGAGCGGCGCTCCGGGTCGTGCAGGCGCTCCGGGTCCTCGCCACCCTCGCCCGTGTTGGAGCGGGCGCCGAGGTGGTTCATCGCGACCGCGAGCGTCTCGTGCGCCTCCGCCGAGATGGAGCCGTACGACATGGCGCCCGTCGAGAACCGCTTGATGATCGAGTCGACCGGCTCGACCTCGTCGATCGGCACCGGCTGGCGCACACCCTCCTTGAACCTCAGGAGACCGCGCAGCGTCATCAGCCGCGAGGACTGGTCGTCGACCCGCTGGGTGTACTGCCGGAACACGTCGTACTGCCGCGTCCGCGTCGAGTGCTGGAGGCGGAACACCGTCTCGGGGTCGAACAGGTGCTCCTCACCGCCGCGGCGCCACTGGTACTCGCCACCCACGGCCAGGGACTGGTGCGGCTGCCGGTTGCCCGACGCCGGGTAGGCGTCGGCGTGCCGTGCGGCGACCTCCGCCGCGATCACGTCGAGCCCGACGCCGTCCAGCCGGCTGGTCGTGCCGGTGAAGTACCGGTCGACCAGTGCGTGGGACAGGCCGATCGCCTCGAACACCTGCGCGCCGCGGTAGGACGCCATCGTGGAGATGCCCATCTTGGACATCACCTTCAGCACGCCCTTGCCCAGCGCCTTGATCAGGTTGGCGACGGCCTTCTCCGGGGCGACGCCCGGCAGGTAGCCGCGGCGCGCCATGTCCTCGACGGTCTCCATCGCCAGGTACGGGTTCACCGCAGCCGCGCCGTAGCCGATCAGCAGCGCCACGTGGTGCACCTCGCGGACGTCACCGGCCTCGACGACCAGCGAGATCTGCGTGCGCGTGTGCCGGCGCAGCGTGTGGTGGTGCACCGCCGAGAGGAGCAGGAGCGAGGGGATCGGCGCGTGGTCCGCGTCCGAGTTGCGGTCGGACAGCACGAGGAAGCTCACGCCGTCGGCGATCGCCGCGTCGACCTCGGCGAAGATCTCCTCCAGCCGCGCCTGCAGCGCGGCTCCGCCGCCGTCGACCCGGTACAGGCCGCGGATCGTCGTGGCGCGGAACCCGAGGTCCGGCTGCCGTGCGACGTGCACGATCTTGGCGAGCTGGTCGTTGTCGATCACGGGGAACGGCAGCACCAGCTTGCGCGCGTGCTCCGGTCCGTCGGTCAGCAGGTTCGGCTCCGGACCGATGGCCCCGCCGATGGCCGTGACCAGCTCCTCGCGGATCGCGTCCAGCGGCGGGTTGGTCACCTGGGCGAACATCTGCGTGAAGTAGTCGAACAGCAGCCGCGGGCGGGACGACAGCACCGCGACCGGCGTGTCCGAGCCCATGGCACCGAGCGGCTCGGCGGCGTTGGTGCCCATCGGCGCCAGGATGATCTTCAGCTCTTCCTCGGTGTACCCGAAGGTCCGCTGCCGACGCCGCACGGAGGCGGTCGAGTGGGCCACGTGCTCGCGCTCCGGCAGCTGCTCGAGGTGGACCGCGTTGTCCCGCATCCACTCGGCGTAAGGCCGCTGGGCCGCCAGCTCACCCTTGATCACCTCGTCCGCCACGATCCGGCCGCGGCGGGTGTCGACCAGGAACATCTTCCCCGGCTCGAGACGACCCTTGGCCACCACCGTCGCCGGGTCGAGGTCGAGCACGCCCACCTCGCTCGCACACACGACGAGCCCGTCCTCGGTGACCCAGTACCGGCCGGGACGCAGACCGTTGCGGTCCTGCATCGAGCCGATCAGCGTCCCGTCGGTGAACGTCATCGCCGCCGGGCCGTCCCACGGCTCGATCAGCGTGGAGTGGTAGGCGTAGAACGCCCGCCGCTCGGGATCCATCTGGGCGTGGTTCTCCCACGCCTCCGGGATCATCATCATCATCGCGTGCGGCAGGGACCGTCCGGCGAGGTGCAGCAGCTCCAGGACCTCGTCGAAGCTGCCGGAGTCCGAACCACCGGGCGTGCACACCGGCAGCAGCGGTGCGAGGTCGCCCAGCAGGTCGCTGTGCATCATGCCCTCGCGGGCGGCGACCCAGTTCCGGTTGCCGCGCACCGTGTTGATCTCACCGTTGTGGGCGATCATCCGGAACGGCTGCGCCAGCTCCCAGGACGGGAACGTGTTGGTGGAGAAGCGCGAGTGCACCAGCACGATCTCCGAGGCGTACCGCGGGTCCGACAGGTCGGCGAAGAAGGGCTCGAGCTGTCCGGTGGTCAGCATGCCCTTGTACGTCAGCGTGCGGGCGGACAGCGAGGCGAAGTAGAGACCGGCCTCACGCTCGGCGCGCCGGCGCAGGCGGAACGTGCGGCGGTCGAGGTCGATCCCGGAGAGCTCACGCGCGGGGTCCGCGACGACGAGCTGACGGAACACGGGCATCGAGGCACGCGCCGTGGGGCCGACGAGGTCGGCGGTGACCACGACGTCGCGCCACGCGAGCACGTCGAGCTTCTCCTCCGCCGCGATCGTCTCCACCGCTGCGACGGCGCGCTCGCGCTCGTCGGCGTCGACGGGCAGGAACGCGAGACCGATCGCGTAGTGACCGGCCGGCGGCAGCTCGGCGTCCACCACGTCCCGCAGGAACGCGTCGGGGATCTGCGTGAGGATGCCCGCGCCGTCGCCGCTGTCCTCCTCGGCGCCCACGGCACCGCGGTGGTCGAGGTTGAGCAGCGCGGTGAGCCCGGCGTCGACGATGTCGCGCCCCGGCGTGCCGCGCAGCGTGGCGACGAACGCGAACCCGCAGGCGTCGCGCTCGGCGTCGGGGTCGTACAGCCCGTGGGCCAGGGGCGCCCGCAGCCTCCCTGGGGTCACGTGCGATGTCGACATCAAACCGTCCTCACAAGGTCGCACGTACAGCTGGTGCGTGTGGGACGTCGTCGGCCCGCATGCGTGGTGGGGTGACACTACCAACCGGTCGGACCGGGGCCGCATCGCACACCAAGGGTGTTCCCACGGTGCGGTGCGGTCACCGCGTCGGGTCCGACGCGTTCCTCTCGTCGTCCTGCCGCACCGGTGAGGCCAGCAGGAGGGTCGTGTCACGCCCGGGGTGCCGGCGGCCGACCACGGTGAACGCTACCAGCGCACCGAGACCGACCACGATGGCCGTCCAGACGTTGAGCCGCAGGCCCAGGACCTGGTGCGCCGGGTCGATCCGCAGCATCTCGATCCACACCCGGCCCGCGCAGTACAGCGCGACGTAGAGCCAGAACGCACGCCCGTGGCCGAACCGGTAGCGCCGGTCCAACCGGACGAGGAGAGCCGCAGCCAGCAGGTTCCAGATCAGCTCGTACAGGAAGGTCGGGTGGAAGAGCGTCCCGGACGGGTAGCCGGCGGGCAGGTGCGCGTCGTCGATGCGCAGACCCCAGGGCAGTGTGGTCGGGCCGCCGAAGAGCTCCTGGTTGAACCAGTTGCCGAACCGGCCGATCGCCTGGGCGACGAGCAGCCCGGGCGCCAGCGCGTCGGCGAACGGCGCGAGTCGGACCCCCTGCCGGTGGGCGCCGATCCACGCACCGAGGCCACCCAGCGCGACAGCCCCCCAGATGCCCAGCCCGCCCTCCCAGACGAAGAGGGCACGGACCGGGTCTCCCCCACGTCCGAAGTAGGCGTCCGGAGAGCTGATCACGTGGTACAGCCGACCTCCGACGATGCCGAACGGCACCGCCCAGTAGACGATCTCCAGAGCGGTGTCACCGTCTCCGCCGCGCTCCACCCAGCGACGTCGCGTGATCACCACGCCGACGACGATGCCGAGCAGGATCGCGAACGCGTAGGCGCGCAGCGGCAGCGGTCCGAGGTGCCACACGCCGCGCGACGGGCTGGGGATCGCCGCCGTCACGGCGGCGAACATCACCTCGCGCTCCGCACACCTGCCGCCAGGCTCTGCGTGACCGCGGTCAGCGCCCCGAGCCCGGCCCGCTCGTCGGGTGCGTCGACCAGGGCGCGGACGAGCGCCGAGCCGACGATGACACCGTCCGCGTAGGCGCCGACCTCGGCCGCCTGCTCCGGACGGGAGACACCGAGGCCCACGCACACGTGGCGAGCGCCGGCCGCGCGGGTGTCCGAGACCAGCTGCTGCGCCCGCGAGCCGACCGTCGACCGCTCCCCCGTCACACCCATGGTCGAGGCCGCGTAGACGAACCCGCGAGACGACGCGGCGGTGAGCGCGAGGCGCTCCGGGGTCGAGCTGGGTGCCACGAGGAACACCCTGTCGAGCCCGTGGCGGTCCGACGCCGCGATCCACTCAGCGGCCTCGTCCGGGATGAGGTCGGGGGTGATCAGGCCGGCACCGCCGGCGGCGGCCAGGTCCCGCGCGTAAGCCTCAACGCCGTACCGCAGCACGAGGTTCCAGTACGTCATGACGAGGATCGGGGCGCCCCGACCGGCGACCTGCTCCACCGCCAGCAGCGTGTCGCGCACGCGTGTGCCGCGGGCGAGGGCGGCCTCGACCGCGTGCTGGATCACCGGTCCGTCCATCACCGGGTCGGAGTAGGGCATGCCCAGCTCGACGACGTCCACGCCTGCGTCGACCATCGTCCGCACCGCATCGACCGACGCCGGCACGCTCGGGTAGCCGACGGGGAGGTAGCCGACCAGCGCGGCGCGGTTCTCGCTCTCCGCCAAGGCGTCGAGCAGGGATCCGGTCGACGAGACGACGTCCGTGCCGGTCACAGCTGCTCTCCCTGGTCCGCCAGCACCGTGGGCTCCTCGTCCAGCAGCCCGAACCATGCACCCGCCGTCGCCACGTCCTTGTCCCCACGCCCGGACAGGTTCACCAGCAGCACCGGCTCCTCGACGCCCCACTGCCCGAGCTCCCGCCCCAGCTGCAGGGCACCCGCCAGCGCGTGCGCCGACTCGATCGCCGGGATGATGCCCTCGGTGCGGCACAGCAGGCGGAACGCCTCCATCGCCTGGTCGTCGTCCACCGGCCGGTACTCGGCCCGCCCGATGTCGTGCAACCACGCGTGCTCCGGACCCACGCTCGGGTAGTCCAGCCCCGCCGAGACGGAGTGGCTGGGGCGCGTCTGACCGTCGTCGTCCTGAAGCAGGTACGACCTCGAGCCCTGCAGCACGCCGGGCCCACCACCGGAGAACCGGGCGGCGTGCTCGCCGGAGGAGATCCCGTGACCGCCGGCCTCGAAGCCGAACAGCCGGACGGAGGGCTCGTCGAGGAACGCGTTGAAGATGCCCATCGCGTTGGACCCCCCGCCGACGCACGCGGCGACCGCATCCGGCAGCCGCCCGATCTCGTCGAACAGCTGGGCGCGCGCCTCCTCGCCGATGATCTTGTGGAAGTCTCGCACCATCTCGGGGAACGGGTGCGGGCCCGTCACCGTGCCGAGCAGGTAGTGCGTCGTCTCGACGTTGGTGACCCAGTCCCGCAGCGCCTCGTTGATCGCGTCCTTCAGGGTCCGGCTGCCCTGGCGCACCGGCACGACCTCGGCCCCGAGCAGACGCATCCGCGCGACGTTCAGCGCCTGCCGCCGGGTGTCCTCCTCGCCCATGTACACCGTGCACTCGAGGTCCATGAGCGCTGCGGCGGTCGCCGTGGCGACGCCGTGCTGGCCCGCACCGGTCTCCGCGATGACCCGGGTCTTGCCCATCCGCTTCACCAGCAGGGCCTGTCCGAGCACGTTGTTGATCTTGTGGGACCCGGTGTGGTTGAGGTCCTCGCGCTTCAGGAACACCCGCGCCCCCCCGCCCACGTGCCGGGCGAACCGCTCGACCTCCGTGAGGGGGCTCGGCCGCCCGGTGTAGGTGCGGTGCAGCCGTGCCAGCGCGGCGCCGAACGCCGGGTCCGCCTGCGCCTTGTGGTAGGCGGTGTCCAGTTCGTCGAGCGCCGCGATCAGCGCCTCCGGGACGAAGCGGCCGCCGAACTGACCGAAGTACGGCCCCTGGTGCGTGGACAGCGGCCCCGTGGTCGCGGAACCGTGGGCGTCCGACGGAACCGGACGGCCGCCGCTGGACGGGCTCACTGCCGGACCGCCCGCAGGGAGGGGTGGGCACCGGCCGCGACGAGGTCCGCCACCGACCGGCGGGGAGCGTCGTCCGTGACCAGGGCCTCCCCTACCAGCACGACGTCGGCACCCGCTCGCGCGTAGTCCATGACGTCGTGGGGTCCGCGGACCCCGGACTCGGCGACCTTGACGACGTGGTTCGGGATGCTCGGGGCCACCCGGGCGAAGGTCCCGCGGTCCACCTCGAGCGACCGCAGGTCGCGCGCGTTCACGCCGACCACGCGGGCGCCGGCATCGACCGCACGGCGCGCCTGCTCGGAGTCGTGCACCTCGACCAGCGCCGTCATGCCCAACGAGTGCACCCGGTCGATCAGCGACTCCAGCACCGTCTGCTCCAGCGCGGCCACGATGAGCAGCAGCAGGTCGGCGCCGTGCGCCCGCGCCTCCCACACCTGGTAGGGCGTGACGATGAAGTCCTTGCGCAGCACGGGGATGTCCACCCGTGCCCGCACCGAGTCCAGGTCCGCCAGCGAGCCCCGGAAGCGCCGTTCCTCGGTCAGCACCGAGATCGCGGCGGCTCCGCCCTTCTCGTACTCGGCGGCTAGGGCTGCCGGGTCGTCGATGCTGGCGAGCGCACCCTTGCTCGGGCTCGAGCGCTTCACCTCGGCGATGACCGTGACGGCGTCCTCGACCTTCAGCCGAGAGACGCACTCGAGGGCTGAGGGCCGACGCTGCGCCCGCTCCTTGAGCTCGTCCAGCGACGTCAGCGCCTGGCGCTCGGCCAGGTCCTGACGGACACCGGCGACGATGTCGTCCAGCACGGTCATGGCCCCCACCCCTCCCGCCCGGTCCGTCCGGTTGCGGCCATCGTAAAGGCGGCCCGCCGGGGAGCCCGTCCGCGGGTCATGGGATGGAACGGTGCGTACCACCCGATTGCTTCGAGGCGCCGGGCCGCCCCCCACGGGCCATGGTGCTGCGGCCGGGCGGCCGGTGAGGCGGGTCAGCCTCCGCGCGGCGGGCGCGTCATCAGTACGTGCGACCGGACGTCGAGGCGAAGATGCCGAAGACGATCACGGCGGGGATGCCGGTCAGCAGGAAAGATTGAAGTAATTGATCAGTTTTCTTTTTTTAAATTTGGAAATCATGATGATAAGTTGCTCTTAGGTTTCATCACCCTGCTGAGACTTTTCAAGT
>NCKG01000082.1:0-8096 GCA_002279095.1 Cellulomonas sp. 14-74-6 | reverse complement strand
GCCGACCGGCCGGGGGAGCGCGGGGTGCTCATGCTGAGCGCCGAGCAGGTGGCCAACCACGTCGCGGCCGTGACGAGGGCCGGTGTGCACACGGCGTTCCACGTCATCGGCGACCGCGGCATGGACGAGGTCCTGCTCGGCATCCGTGCCGCGGCCGAGGTCGAGGGCCTCCCGGCGATCGCGGCAGCAGGCCACCGACTCGAGCACGCCGAGATGGTCGACGCGCCCGCGTTGGCCGCGATGGTGCTCCTCGGCGTCCGGGTCAGCGCACAACCGGCCTTCGACGCCGCCTGGGGCGGGCCCGACGGGATGTACGCGGCCCGGCTCGGAGCCGGCCGGGCGATCGCCCTCAACCCGCTCGCCGACCTGGCGGCCGCCGGCGTCCCGCTCGCGTTCGGGTCGGACAGCCCTGTCACCCCGCTCGACCCGTGGGCCGGGATCCGCGCGGCCGTCGAGCACACCGCCGCGGAGCAGCGGATCTCCGCCCGCGCGGCGTTCCGGGCCACGACCCGGGGTGGGTGGCGGCTCGCCGGGCTCGACGGCACCGGCGCAGGAGAGCTCCGGGTCGGGTCCCCGGCGCACCTCGCCGTGTGGCGGTCCGAGCACCTCACGGTTCAGGCCGGACGTGGTCGGCTGACGGCGTGGAGCGCCGAGGCACGCGCCGGCCAACCGCTGCTGCCCGACCTGTCGGCCGACGTGCCCCCACCCGTGTGCCTGCGCACGGTGCGCGGTGCGACGGTCCTCCACGACGCCCTGGGCTGATCGGACGACCCGGCACGAAACGCCCGGCGACACGCCGGTTCATCGATGTCCCCTTTGTCCCTTTGGCGCCCGCTGACCTGCACGAACGTGCCGGTCCTTCACCCGGACGGAGGAACGCCGGGCCTTGAGCCCGGCAGCGCGTGGGGGTACGTTCGCAACCGGTTCGCCGACGACGGCAGGACCGCCATCCCGAGGGACGAGCGGCCTTCCGCGCGCGGCGGACGAGCGGCCCGACCGGGCCCGCGTGTCCATCAGAGAACAGCGACGCTCGTCGTCCGCCGGTACGAAGGTCACGCGGGCCGGTCGGCCGGGCTCAGGCCCGGCAGGTCGGCACAACCACCTGCCGTACGCTGCACCGGTGCCCGCGCGTCTCCCGTCCCGAGCGTGGACGCTGGCACTGGCCCTCGCCGGGGGAGTGCTCACCCGACTGGCCTTCCCGAGCCCCGGCTGGTCGCTCCTGGCATATCCCGGAATGGCGCTGCTCTATCTCGCCCTCCGTCGCGACAGCGCCCGCTGGAACGCCCTCGTGGGGATGGTGTGGGGACTGGCCTGCATCGGTCCGTTGATCACCTGGGCCGACGACGCCGTGGGCGTCGTGCCGTGGCTGGCGCTGACGGTCGCAGAGGCGGGCTTCGTGGCGCTGTTCGGCGCGGCCTGGTCCTGGGCGCGCCGCGGCGAGGCGGTGTGGCGACGTGCCGGCCTGCAGCTCGTGGTGTTCAGCGTCCTCTGGGTCGGTGCGGAGGAGCTGCGCCAGGTCTGGCCGTTCGGCGGGTTCCCCTGGGGTCGGCTGGCCTTCAGCCAGGCCGATGCGCCGATGGCGGCACTGATGTGGGTCGGCGGGACGCCCCTGACGAGCGCCGCCGTCGCCGCGACCGGGGTTCTGCTGGCCCGGGCATGGCTGGCCGCACGCCGGCTCCGGCCCGCGGGGACGCTCGGCTGGCTGGTCGGCGCCGTCGTGCTCGTCCTCGTCGGGCTCCTCGTCCCCCTGGACACGACGGCGCAGAGCGGCACGCTGCGGGTGGGTGCCGTGCAGGGGGACGTCCCCAAGCCCGGGCTCGACGCGTTCGACGAGCCCCGCAAGGTGCTGGACAACCACGTCGCGGGGACCCAGGCGCTGCTGCGCGACGTCGCGCCAGGAGCGCTCGACCTGGTGGTGTGGCCGGAGAACGGCACGGACGTCGACCCGCAGGCCGACGCAGCCGCCGCCGCCAGCATCGACGGTGCCGCACGCGCGGTGCAGGCCCCCATGCTGGTCGGCACGGTCCAGTACCCCGCGGCCGGCGGACGCTACAACACCTCCGTCTTGTGGGAGCCCGCACAAGGCGTCGTCGCGTCGTACACGAAGCAGCGGCCCGCGGCGTTCGCCGAGTACATCCCCATGCGCAGCTTCGTCCGGCACTTCTCACCCGCGGTGGACCTGGTGACACGGGACATGATCGCGGGCACCAAGCCGGGGTACGTCCCGCTGAGCTCGACGCGGCTCGGCCGGACCGTGGGCCTGGGCGACGTCATCTGCTTCGAGGTCGCCTACGACCAGATCGTCCGCCAGGCGGTCCGCACCGGGGGAGAGGTGCTGCTGGTGCAGACCAACAACGCCTCGTTCGGCTACTCGGACGAGTCCACGCAGCAGCTGGCGATGTCGCGGCTGCGTGCGATCGAGCACGGCCGGGCCACCGTGCAGATCTCGACCGTCGGCGTGTCCGCGGTGATCGCCCCGAACGGGGCGGTGCTGCAGCAGACCTCGCTTTTCACCCCGGCGCAGCTCGTCGCTACGCTGCCCTTGCGCACGTCGCTCACCCCGGCCGACCGGTTCGGGTCGTGGCCTGCGTGGATCATCGACGCCCTCGCGGTGTGCGTGGTCGTCGCCGGTGCAGCCGGGGCCGCCCGCGTGCGCCGTCCCCACCGGATCGAGACCTCGGTATGACACCTGCCAGCCACGTCCTCGTCATCGTCCCCACCTACAACGAGCGGGAGAGCCTCCCGGGTGCACTGGCCCGGCTCGCCGCCGCCGTGCCCGACGCGGACGTGCTCGTGGTGGACGACGGCTCACCGGACGGCACCGGCGACCTCACGGAGCAGCTGAGCGAGGCCGACGCCGCCGAGCGCGGCCGCAAGGCGATCCACCTGATGCGACGGTCGGGCAAGCTCGGCCTCGGCACCGCCTACATCGCCGGGTTCGGCTGGGCCCTCGAGCGCGGGTACGACGCGGTGGTCGAGATGGACGCCGACGGCTCGCACCGCGCCGAGGACCTCCCCGCGCTCCTCGCGCGCAGCGGTGATGCCGAGCTGGTGATCGGCTCCCGCTGGGTGCCGGGCGGCCGCGTGGTCAACTGGCCCTGGCGCCGCGAGTTCCTCTCGCGGGGAGCGAACACGTACTGCCGGATCGCCATGGGCATCCCGGTCAAGGACGCGACCGCGGGATTCCGCGTGTACCGCACCGACCTGCTGCGCCGGCTCGCCCTCGACGAGGTCGACTCGCACGGCTACGGGTTCCAGGTGGACATGACGTGGCGGGCGCTCAAGGCCGGCGCCCGCGTCATCGAGGTGCCGATCACCTTCGTCGAGCGCGAGCAGGGCGTCTCGAAGATGAGCTCCGGCATCATTCTCGAGGCCCTGGTGAACGTCGCCGTCTGGGGAACGCGCGAACGCTCCCGCCAGGTGGCGGGAGCGTTCGGTCGGCTGCTGGGTCGTCGCACCCCGGCGGCGCGCTAGCCAGCGCGCTGCACGGCCTGCGGTCAGGCGCTGCGGCGCAGCTTGCCGGCGCGCAGCAGGTCGAGCCGCTCGTCGAGCAGCTCCTGCAGCTCGTTGATGGTGCGACGCTCCAGGAGCATGTCCCAGTGCGTACGGGCCGGCTTGCCCGCCTTGACCTCCGGGCGGGACGCATCGCGCAGCAGCGCCTCGGCGCCGCACCGGCACTCCCACGTCACGGGCACGTCAGCCTCGACCGAGAACGGCAGGATGATCGTGTGGCCGTTGGGGCAGTCGTAGTACGCCTGGAGCCGGGGGGCGAAGTCGACGCCGTCCTCGGTCTCCATGCTGTGAGAGCCGATGCGCATGCCGCGCAGTGACCGGTTCGCCATACGGGTGACCTCCATACCGTCCGGGACGGTCCGATGCTGATCGAGTGCTGGTCCAGCGACGCGCGCTGATGATCGTCCGAGGGGCTACAACGGGGCGTGACCTCGTCGTGTTCCATCGTGGGGTGAAGGTGTGGTGAACGCCACTCCAGCGCGGGCTGCCAGGGACGAAAGTCACGATATCGGGGGAGGGGCGATGGGCGACGACACCGGCACGCAGACGGCCGACAGCCACGACCGGATCCGCGTGGTCGGGGCGAGGGAGAACAACCTCCGCGACGTCGACGTGGTGCTGCCCAAGCGACGGTTGACCGTGTTCACCGGCGTCTCCGGGTCCGGCAAGAGCTCACTGGTGTTCGACACGATCGCGGCCGAGTCGCAGCGCCTGATCAACGAGACGTACAGCGCCTTCGTCCAGGGCTTCATGCCGACTCTGGCGCGCCCGGACGTCGACCTGCTCGAGGGCCTGACCACCGCGATCATCGTCGACCAGAAGCGCATGGGGGCGAACGTCCGGTCGACCGTCGGCACCGCGACCGACGCCAACGCCCTGCTGCGCATCCTGTTCAGCCGGCTCGGACGTCCGTTCGTCGGGTCTCCCAACGCGTTCTCGTTCAACGTCGCCTCGGCCGCGGGGACGGGCCAGCTGACGAGATCCGGCTCCGCGACGACCGAGACCCGGTCGTTCACCGTCGCGGGCGGGATGTGCCCGCGTTGCGAGGGCATGGGGTCGGTCAACGACATCGACGTGTCGCAGCTCTACGACGAGGCGAAGTCGCTCGACGAGGGCGCCCTGACGATCCCCGGCTACACGCCCGGCGGCTGGGGCTACCGGCTCTACGCTTCCTCCGGCTTCGTCGACCCCACCAAACCGATCCGCGAGTACACGCCGGGCGAGCTGGCGGACTTCCTCCACCACGAGCCGGTCCGCATGAAGATCGAGGGCATCAACCTGACGTACGAGGGGCTGGTTCGCCGCATCCGGTCCTCGTTCCTGTCCAAGGACGTGGAGTCGCTGCAGCCGCACATCCGCGCGTTCGTGGAGCGTGCCGTGACGTTTACCACATGCCCCGAGTGCGGGGGGACACGCCTGAACGAGGCAGCGCGGTCCTCGAAGATCGCAGGGAGCAGCATCGGCGACCTGTGTGCGATGCAGATCGACGACCTCGCCGAGTGGATGCGAGCGCGGGACGAGCCGTCCGCGGCACCGTTGCTCGCGGCGCTCGCGCACCTGCTGGACTCGTTCGTCGAGATCGGCCTGGGGTACCTGTCGCTCGACCGCGCCACCGGCACGCTGTCCGGCGGTGAGTCCCAGCGGGTCAAGATGGTGCGGCACCTCGGGTCCGCCCTCACCGACGTCACGTACGTGTTCGACGAGCCGACGATCGGCCTGCACCCGCACGACGTCGCACGGATGAACTCGCTGCTGCTGCGCCTGCGCGACAAGGGCAACACCGTGCTGGTCGTCGAGCACAAGCCCGAGGTCATCGCGATCGCGGACCACGTCGTCGACCTCGGCCCCGGCGCCGGCGTCGCAGGAGGCCGCGTGTGCTTCGAGGGGACCGTCGAGGAACTGCGCTCGGCCGGGACGCTGACGGGGCGCCACCTCGAGGACCGCGCCGCAGTCAAGCCGGTCGTCCGCTCGCCCACCGGCACGTTGCCGATCCGACACGCGTCCACGCACAACCTGCGCGACGTGGACGTCGACGTGCCGTTGGGGGTGCTGGTGGTCGTCACCGGGGTCGCAGGGTCCGGGAAGAGCTCGCTGGTGCACGGTTCCATCCCACCGGGCACCGGGGTCGTGTCGATCGACCAGGGGGCTGTCCGGGGGTCGCGGCGCAGCAACCCGGCGACGTACACGGGCCTGCTCGATCCGATCCGCACGGCGTTCGCGAAGGCGAACGGCGTCAAGCCGGCCCTGTTCAGTCCCAACTCTGAGGGCGCATGCCCGGTGTGCAAGGGTGCCGGCGTCGTCTACACCGATCTCGGGATCCTCGCCGGTGTCGCCACCACGTGCGACGAGTGCGACGGGAAGCGGTTCCAGCCCGCGGTGCTCGAGCACCGTCTCGCGGGCCGCGACATCAGCGAGGTGCTGGCCATGCCGGTCACCGAGGCCGAGACGTTCTTCGGGACGGGCGCCGCGCGGACACCCGCAGCCCACGCCGTCCTGCGCCGACTGATGGACGTGGGCCTCGGTTATGTCAGCCTGGGCCAGCCCCTCACGACGCTGTCAGGTGGGGAGCTGCAGCGGCTCAAGCTCGCCACGCACCTGGGTGAGAAGGGCGGCGTCTACGTCCTCGACGAGCCGACCGCAGGCCTGCACCTCGCCGACGTGACCACGCTGCTCGGGCTGCTCGACCGGCTCGTGGACACGGGCAAGTCGGTGATCGTCGTCGAGCACCACCAGGCGGTGATGGCGCACGCCGACTGGATCATCGACCTCGGCCCGGGTGCCGGCCACGACGGCGGACGGATCGTCTTCGAGGGAACGCCGGCACAGCTCGTCGCGGATCGTTCGACGGTGACGGGCCGGCACCTGGCGGCCTACGTCGGCGCCTGACGCACTGGCGCTGCACGGTCTGCGGTGCTCGACCGGCCCGAGCTGCCTTCCTCCGTCGCGCTTCCTCCGTCGCGCCGATAAGGTGCATTATGTCATTTCGCTGATGAGCGTCCGCGGGAGGACCTGCTGCGTCCCTCCCCGGCGGCCCGTCAGGCGGCGAAGGACACCTCGGCGGTCGGCACGACGGCGGCGGTGCGGCCGGGCGCGCTCTGGTAGCTCCAGTACAGGTTGGTGTGCGTGACGACGTCGGCCGGCGGCGGTGCACCCCAGGCCGTGAGGTCGTCGGTGGTGTGCGCGTCGCCGACCAGCGTCACGTCGTAGCCGCGGGTGAACGCTCCGTGGATCGTCGAGCGCACGCAGGCGTCGGTCTGGGCTCCGCAGACCACCAGCCGTCCCACGCCCGCCTCGGCGAGCACGGCTTCGAGGACCGTGCCCTCGAACGAGTCGCCGTACGTCTTGGGCACCAGCGGCTCGGAGTCCTGCCGGACCAGCTCCGACACGTACTGCCAGGCGTCCGTACCGACCTGGAGCTCCTGGGACGAATGCTGCACCCACACCACCGGCACACCCTGGGCACGCGCCCGCTCCACGAGGGCTCGGACGTTCGCGATCACCCGGTCCCGGTCATGAGCGTGAGGCATGACGCCGTTCTGGACGTCGACCACCACCAGCGCAGCACGGTCCCGACCGGTCAAGGTGCTCACGGAGCTCCCCTTCCATGCTGTTCTCGGTGCTCGTCAGGCGACCGCCTCACGGTACCGACGCCCACCGACACGGCTGCCGTCAGGGGCGCAGCACCAGCTGGTAGCGCTCCTCGACCAGCTCTGGATCCCGCGGCAGGCGTTGCCGCTCCCCCGTCCTGGCGAACCCCGCGCGCACGTAGAGGTCGCCCGCCGGCGTGTTGCCGTCCAGCACCCACAACGACACCGTGCGCGCGTCCTCGGCGGCGGCTGCGGCCTTGACCGCGTCCAGAAGGGCCCACGCCACACCGCGACGGCGTGCCTCGGGTGCCACCCACAACGACACCACGTGCCGGTCGTCCTCCGGCGACCCCGGCTCCTGCATCATGCTGACGAGCCCGCGCGGCACGTCCTCGTCGTCGAGGGCGAGCCACGTCGGCGTCGCCCGCAGCCGCATCCGCCAGTGCTTCTCGGTGAACAGCAGCTCGCGCTCGAGCGTCGCACCGAACGTCTCGGGCGACTCGCGCAGCGCGCGGAGCCGTACCTGGGCCACCTCACGCCAGGACGACTCGTCCACCCGCACGATCCGCACCAGCACAGGATGCCGTATCGCCGTCACCTTCCGGTCCGCGAAGCACCGCGGTACGGACGGCTCAGGCCTGCGGCCACCCGTTCAGCCGAGCGCCGGGAACGCCCCCCGGCGACGACGTCAGCCGAGCACCGTGTCCGATGCGGGGTCACCACCGTGACCCGCAGGGTCGGGCACGGAACGCGCCACGTCGGCCACCTGTTCCTCCGGGCGTGGCGGGACGGTCTCGTCGTCCTCGATCACCGGCACGTCCGGACCGGGGTGCTGCGTCACCGGTCGCTCCTCTCCTCGTCCGGGCCACCCGCACCGGATGACCCACCACCGACCGGCAGGCCGCCGGTCGGAGCTCCACCAGCTCGCCGGGGCGCGCCGCCACCACGGTGGCCGAGGTCAGCCGTGCCAGCCAGTCCCCCGCCGATCGGAGCCCC
>NCKG01000081.1:0-8111 GCA_002279095.1 Cellulomonas sp. 14-74-6 | reverse complement strand
TTTCTGCCGGGCCTGATCGAGGTGCTGGTGCTCGACGAGGACGCGATCGGGACGCTCGTCGCGCGCGGTGCCGAGGTGACCGACGAGCAGATCGCGGCCCGCAGCGCGCTGGCGGACGGAGCCTCTCTCGCGACGATCATCTACACCTCGGGCACCACCGGACGTCCCAAGGGCGTCGAGCTGACCCACGGCAACTTCGTCTCGATCACGCGTGAGGGCGTCGCCGGGCTCGGTGAGGTCTGCGCGAAGCCGTACTCGCGGACCCTGCTGTTCCTGCCGCTCGCCCACGTGTTCGCGCGCTTCATCGAGGTGCTCTGCGTGCCGTCGGGTGCGGTGATGGGGCACACGCCCAACGCCCGGAACCTGATCGCGGACCTCGCAGCGTTCCAGCCGACCTTCGTGCTCGCCGTCCCCCGCGTGTTCGAGAAGGTCTACAACTCCGCCGAGCAGAAGGCGGGCGACGGTCTGCCGCTGCGCATCTTCCGGTGGGCCGCCAAGGTCGCCATCACGTACTCACGAGCCCTCGACACCCCGTCGGGTCCCAACCCGGTGCTCACGGCCCAGCACCGGCTCGCGGACCGCTTGGTGCACCGCAAGCTGCGTGGCGCCCTGGGTGGTCGGGCGGAGTTCGCGGTGTCCGGAGGGGCACCCCTGGGCGAGCGGCTCGGGCACTTCTACCGTGGGATCGGCGTCCGCGTGCTCGAGGGCTACGGCCTGACCGAGACGACGGCCCCGACGGCGGTGAACCGCCCCGGCCTGACCAAGGTCGGGACCGTGGGACCCGCGTTCCCCGGCACCAGCGTGCGGGTGGACGACGACGGCGCCATCTGGGTCGCCGGGCCGCACGTGTTCCGCGGCTACCGGCACCTGCCCGAGCAGACCGCCGAGGTGCTGGTGGACGGCTGGTTCAAGACGGGCGACCTCGGCTCGCTCGACGACGACGGCTACCTGCGGATCACCGGCCGGTCGAAGGAGATCATCGTCACCGCCGGCGGCAAGAACGTCGCCCCTGCGCTCCTCGAGGACCGCCTGCGCGGGCACCCGCTGGTCAGCCAGGTGGTGGTCGTCGGGGACCAGCGGCCCTTCATCGGCGCCCTGGTCACCCTCGACGCCGAGATGCTGCCGGGCTGGCTCGCGATGCACGGCCTGCCGTCGATGGACGTCGCGACCGCCGCGACCAACCCCGCCGTCCTCGAGGCCCTCGACCGCGCGGTCGCCCGCACCAACGAGGCGGTGTCCCGTGCGGAGTCCATCCGCAAGATCCACGTGCTGACCACCGACTTCACCGAGGCGAACGGGTACCTGACCCCGTCGCTGAAGGTGAAGCGCGCGCAGGTGCTCAAGGACTTCGCGGCGCAGATCGACGAGTTGTACGAGGACACCCGCCAGCACAGCTGACACGTCCCGCCTGCGCGACCGCCGGCACGCCCGAGGGTGGCCGGCGGCCGCGCCGTGGAGGTTCGCCCCCGCGCATCAGACGAGCGTGCGCAGCCGCGCCGTGTCGGCCGACTGGGAGAGCAGCCCACCGCTCGGCGTCGAGCCGTCGGACCAGCGCAGCAGCGCACCGACACCCTCGACCAGCTCCGCCTCACCGTCGCCCGCGAACGTCACCCCCGCGTCCTGGCCCAGGGCCGCCCGCAGCAGCGCCACGTCGCACGGCATCGATCGCGCCTCGCCGGACGTGACACCGATCGCCGCCAGGTCCCCCGCGCTGGTCGCCAGCTGAAGTGGGTCCGGACCCACCCAGAGGGTCCGCTGCGTCAGCGCGGCGGCTCCGTCGCCCAGCACCAGCTCGGCGACCTGACCGCGCCGCAGCACCTCCACCACGGAGTCCAGGGCCGTCACGGCGGCGTTCCCCTGGCCCAGCGCCTGCCGGAACCGGTCCAGCGTCGCAGAACGGCGCCGGGCGCGGTAGGCGTCCACCGCCTCGACCTTCTTGGTGTGGAAGGCCTCCTCGTGCACGCCCTCGCCGCGGCCACCCCCCGGCACCTCGACCATGAGGTCACGCACCGGCTGCCCGACGGCGTCGCGGACCAGCGCGACAGCCCGCACGTCGCCGGTCAGCACGACGAGGTCCGGCGGGTCGTCGGCGACGCGGTGGTCGAGCGCCGAGGCGACCGCCTCCGCATTGCGCTGCCAGGAGTCCTCGGCACGGGTCTGGGAGCGGCGGTCCAGGCCACCGCCGCGAGTCTTGTGCACCTCGTCGTGACCGCCCTGCACCACCTCGGTGGTCGGTTTGGCGTCCCGCTCCCCGGCCTGCATGCGTTGCAGGTCGGCACCGTTGCGGTCCACCGCGACCACGAGCAGGTCGACGGTCTCGTCGGCGGCGTGGATCGCCTGCAGCAGCGCGGGAGCCGGCCCGAACATGCCCTGCGACTGGGCCGGTGGTGTGGACAGCAGCCGGTCGACCACGAGCCCGTAGGCGTCCGCCACCAGCACGCGGCCGTGCGGGGTGCGACGACCGTCGGGCACCTGGAGGCGCTCACCGATCTGATCCAGCACGCCGGCCGGTGCCCCGTCACGCTCGAGCGCTCGACGCACCGCCTTCCACCGG
Source organism: Cellulomonas sp. 14-74-6 (assembly GCA_002279095.1). Lineage (GTDB taxonomy): Bacteria > Actinomycetota > Actinomycetes > Actinomycetales > Cellulomonadaceae > Cellulomonas. The sequence goes on along the minus strand of NCKG01000081.1, from coordinate 5,557 downwards.
TCCGCCGCCTCCGCCTCAGCGGACAGCTGGGACGGGGTCGCATCCAGGTACGCGGTGGTGAAGGGAGCGGGACGCCCGAGCAGGGGCTTGAGCCAGTGCAGATCCATCGAGAGGACTCCTCGGTGCTCGACGGTCCCCGGCGACCACGGCGGGGCCGGAGGCCCCGGGGCTGACCCCTCTACCTTCCGCCTCCCGCACGGCCGAGCGCCACCCCCGAAGCGATCGCCTCGTGGTGGCGGATCACCTCCTCCACGATGAACGCGAGGAACTTCTCCGCGAACACCGGGTCCAGGTCCGCCTCACGGGCGAGGTCACGCAGACGGGCGACCTGGACGGCCTCGCGGCCGGGGTCGGACGCGGGCAGCCCCAGCTCGGCCTTCAGCACGCCGACGCGCTGGGTGGCCTTGAAGCGCTCCGCCAGGATGTGGATCAGCGCCGCGTCGATGTTGTCGATGCTGTGCCGCAGGCGGGCGAGCTCGGCCGGCACCACGGGGCCGGTCGGGCTGCTGTCGCTCACGCGCTCTTCTCGCGCGGCGGGCGCTTGTCCCGCGGAGCCTCGCGCGGCACCAGCGTCGGGTACACGTTGGCCAGCACGACGTCCCGGGTGATCACCACGCGGGCGACGTCGTCACGGCTCGGTACCTCGAACATCACCTGCTGGAGGACCTCTTCCATGATCGCGCGCAGCCCGCGAGCCCCGGTGCCCCGGAGGAGCGCCTGGTCGGCGATCGCCGCGAACCGCTCGACCTGCAGCAGGGTCGCGGTGACGGGGATGCCCGCGGCGGCGATGCGGTCGATCTGCCGTGCGTCGGCCCCCGTCGCGTGCTCGAGGCAGTCGACCCCCGCGTCGAGCAGCGGGTCGAGGGCCTCGGTGGCGAACGTGTGCGCCGTGACGCGGGCACCGGCGGCGTGAGCGGCCGCGATCCCGGCGGTGAGCGCGTCGTCCGGCCACAGCGGGCGGAGGTCACCCTCCGGGCCGAGGTCACGGTCGATCCAGTCGGCGACGATCTTCACCCAGCCGTCGCCACGGGCCGCCTCCTGCGCCATCGCGGTCGGCAGCTCGTCCGGCGAGCCCAGCTCGCGGGCGTAGTGGCGCAGGTAGCGCTTGGGCAGGGCCAGGTGGTGACCGGCACGGACCAGCCTGGGCAGGTCGTGGCGGTCGTCCACCCACCGGGTGTCGGCCGGCGACCCGGCGTCCCGGATCAGCAGCACGCCGGAGTCGCGGTCGGACACCGCCTGGGCCTCGGCGGTCTCCCGGTCGACGGCCCCGGCCGCCCCGAGCCCGATGTGGCAGTGCACGTCGACCAGGCCGGGCAGCACCCAGCCGGTGACGCCCACGGCCGGGCGGGACGGCCGCTCGTACGTGATGCGGCCGCCCAGCACCCAGGCCTCCGGTGCCTCGAGCCCGTCGCCGAGCACCACCGGCCCGCGCAGGTGCAGGACGTGCGCCATGGGCGTCAGCGGCCGAGCAGCCCGTCGAGCCCGGAGGGCAGCTGGACCTCGGAGCCGTCGCCGCCCGGTGCCGGCGGTCGGCCGAGACCGAACGCGGAGCCCGGCGCCGACGTCGTGGTCGGTCCCGCGGCCGCGCGTTCGGCGGCCGCCCGCTCCTGCAGCGCCCGCTTCGCCGGGTTGCCGGACTTGCCCTTGACCTTGCGCGCCGGGGCGACCGTCCGGCCGCGGGACTTCTTGCCGCCCATGCCCGGCAGGTTCCCCATGCCCGGCATGGCGCCCATCCCGCCGCTGCGGGCCATCTGGCGCATCATCTTCTGCGCCGCTTCGAACCGGTCGAGCAGCTGGTTGACGTCCGACGGCTGGGTGCCGGAACCGGCGGCGATGCGCGAACGGCGGGACCCGTTGATCACCTTGGGGCTGCGGCGCTCCAGCGGCGTCATCGACTGGATGATCGCCTGGATCCGGTCCACCTCGCGCTCGTCGAACGAGTCGAGGGCCTCCCGCATCTGGCCCATGCCGGGCAGCATGCCGAGCATCTTCTTCAGCGGGCCCGCGTTGCGCAGCTGCTGCATCTGGACCAGGAAGTCCTCGAGCGTGAAGTCCTCGCCCGCGGCCAGCTTGCCGGCCATCTTCTCGGCCTGCTCGGCGTCGAACGCCCGCTCCGCCTGCTCGATCAGGGTGAGCACGTCACCCATGTCGAGGATGCGGGAGGCCATGCGGTCGGGGTGGAACACCTCGAAGTCGGTGAGCTTCTCACCGGTCGAGGCGAACAGGATGGGCCGCTCGGTGACGCTGGCGATGGACAGGGCCGCACCGCCGCGGGCGTCGCCGTCCAGCTTGGACAGCACCACGCCGGTGAAGCCGACGCCGTCGGCGAAGGCACGGGCCGTCGTGACGGCGTCCTGGCCGATCATCGCGTCGACGACGAACAGCGTCTCGTCCGGCAGCACGGCGTCCCGGATGTGCGCCGCCTGCGCCATCAGCTCGGCGTCGACGCCGAGCCGGCCGGCCGTGTCGACGATCACCACGTCGTGCTGACGGCTGCGGGCGGTCGCGACCCCGTCACGCGCCACGGCCACCGGATCGGCGCCGGCCGGGAGCTCGTCGAGGTCGGCCGCGGCCTGGTTGCCGGGGTGCGGCGCGTACACCGGCACACCGGCCCGCTCCCCCACCACCTGCAGCTGGGTGACGGCGTTCGGTCGCTGGAGGTCGGCCGCCACCAGCAGGGGCGTGTGGCCCTGACCCTTCAGCCAGACGGCCAGCTTGCCGGCCAGCGTCGTCTTGCCGGCACCCTGCAGACCCGCCAGCAGGATGACCGTCGGCGGGTTCTTCGCCAGCCGCAGGTTGCGCGTCTGACCACCGAGGATGGTCACCAGCTCGTCGTTGACGATCTTGACGACCTGCTGCGCCGGGTTCAACGCGCCGGACACCTCGGCGGACAGCGCGCGCTCGCGCACCGCGGCGGTGAAGGCACGCACGACGGTGACGGCCACGTCCGCGTCGAGCAGGGCGCGACGGATCTCGCGCACCGTGGCGTCGATGTCCGCCTCGGACAGCCTGCCCTTGGTGCGCAGGTTGCGGAACGTCGACGTCAGGCGGTCGGAGAGGGTGGCGAACACCGCGGCAGACCTCGTGGGCTCTCGGGGCTACGGACGGTCCAGGGTACCTGCCAGCGCACGTTCGGCCCGTGCGACGAGGTCGTCCACCAGCCGCTGGCGCCACGTGGTCCAGGCGGCGGGTCCGGCTGCGGAGGCGTCCGCCTCCGTCAGCACCCGGAGCATGCGGAGCAGGTCCGCTCGGTGGTCCACCGCGGTCAGCAGGCGCTCCACGGTGGCCGGGTCGTCCAGGTCCTCGGTGGTGGCCAGCTCGGCGAGCGTCAGGTGCTCACGCACCAGCCGGACGACGTCCTCGGCGACCTCGTCCGGGAACCCCATCCGCGTGACGACGGGGCCGGCGAGCCGGGCCCCCTCGACCGAGTGGTCGCCGGCACCCGCTCGCTTGCCGATGTCGTGCAGCAGCGCCGCGAGCAGCAGCGTGTCCGACTGGTCACCGGGGTGCCGGTCGCGCCCGGCACGGGCAACCGTCTCCACGAGGTGACGGTCCACGGTGTGCCGGTGGATCGGTGACCGCTGCGGCCGGTTGCGCACCGCGGCCCACTCGGGGATCCACGTGGTGACCACCCCCGCGAGGTCGAGGGCCTCCCACACCGGCACCTGCGCGGGCCCGGAGCCGACCAGGCTCAGCAGCGCGGTGCGCGCCGAGCGGGGCCACGGCACCGGCAGCGGAGGGGACGCCTCGAGGCTCGCGACCGTCACCGGGGACAGCACGAGACCGGTGCGCGCGGCGGTCGCAGCGGCGCGCAGCGACAGGACGGGGTCGTCGGCGGGGCGGGCGTCGGCAGCGAGCACCAGCTCACCGTCGTGCTCCACCAGGCCCTCCGCGATCGTGCGCAGCCGGGGCGGCTGCCGGCGGCCCCGCACCAGGAACGGTTTGGGCGCAGGCCGCTGCAGAGCCTGACGGGCGTTGCGGGCCGTGGTGTCCAGGGCGTAGGAGATGACGCGGCCCGCCTCGGCGATGGAGGCCAGCAGGTCGTCGCGGTCGTCGAAGCCGACCCGCGCCGCCACCTCGTCCTGGTCCGCCAGGATCAGCCGGTTGGTGTGGCGGCCGGTCACCAGCTGCACGGTGTCCCGCACGTCGAGCAGGTGCTCGTAGGAGGCGTCCACGGCGCCGTGCGGACGGTCGGTCAGCCAGGTCGCCGCGAGCGCCGACAGCACCACGGCGTCGCGGATGCCGCCGCGCGCCTCCTTCAGGTCGGGCTCGATGAGGTAGGCCAGCTCGCCGTGCCGCTCCGCCCGTGTCCGGGTGGAGGCCAGCAGCTCGGGCAGTCGGCGCCGGGCGGCCGCGCGCCAGTCCTCGAGCAGCGCCGACATCGCCCGGGCCACCACCACGGGGTCGCCGGCGACGTGGCGCAGCTCCAGCAGCCCGACGGCCGCCGGAAGGTCCTTGGACGCCACCTGGCGGCACTGCGCGAGAGACCGCACCGAGTGGTCGAGCTCCAGCCGGGCGTCCCAGATCGGGTACCAGAGCCGCTCGGCGATGTGCGCGAGGTCCTCCGGCGACCGACCCCGGCCCTCGTGCACCAGCACCAGGTCCAGGTCGCTGACGGGCGAGGCGTCCCCGCGTCCGATGCTGCCGACCGCGCCGAGCGCCAGCCCGGTCGTGTCGAGCCCGGCCGTGGCCGAGTCCCACAGCTCCCCCAGGCGCTGGACCACCAGGTCCGCGACCCGACGGCGCCGCAGCACCCCGTCGGCACCGGGACCCGCCAGCTGCTCGGCCAGGTCCAGACGCTCACGACGCAGGTCCCGCACCGCCAGGTGCGGGACCTGCGTCGGCCCCAGCCCGGCCGCTCCCCCCGAGGGCGGCCGCTCGTCGCTCATCGGCTAGAGCGCATCCGGCCCGTGCTCACCGGTGCGCACCCGGACGACGTCCTCGACGGGCGTCACCCAGACCTTGCCGTCGCCGATCCTCCCGGTCTGCGCGGCCTGGACGATCACCGTGACCGCCCCGTCGGCGTCCTCGTCGGCCACGAGGACGTCGATCTTCACCTTGGGGACCAGGTCGACCGTGTACTCGGCACCCCGGTAGACCTCCGTGTGCCCGCGCTGGCGGCCGTAGCCGCTGGCCTCGGTCACCGTCAGACCCGCCACACCAGCCGCCTGCAGGGCCGACTTCACGTCGTCCAGCCGATGCGGCTGGATGACAGCCGTCACGAGCTTCGTCATCACTTCACCTCCGACACGACGCGGGCGGCACCCAGGGTCTCGTACGCGGACTCGCCGTGCACCGCGAGGTCGATGCCGCCGACCTCGACCTCCTCCGGCAGGCGGATGCCGCCGGCAGCCTTGAGGACCGAGCCGATCACCCACGTGAGCACGAAGGAGAAGACCACGGCGAACAGTGCCACCACCACCTGCGTGAGGAGCTGCGTGACACCGCCGCCGTAGAACAGGCCGCTCTTCGCCCCGGTCGGGTACCACGCACCCTGGTTGTTGGTGGCCAGGAACCCGATCAGCACCGTGCCGGTGATCCCGCCGACCAGGTGCAC
>NCKG01000080.1:0-8128 GCA_002279095.1 Cellulomonas sp. 14-74-6 | reverse complement strand
GTGCTGGTGACGGGGCCGACGGGGTCCGGCAAGACGACGACGCTGGCGTCGATGGTCGACCTGGTGAACTCGTACCGCGAGGTGAACATCATCACCATCGAGGACCCGATCGAGATCCTGCACTCGGACAAGAAGGCGATCGTCTCTCAGCGTGAGGTGCGGCAGGACACGGCCGACTTCGCGGTGGCGCTGCGCGCCGCGATGCGGCAGGACCCCGACGTGATCCTGGTGGGGGAGATGCGCGACCAGGAGACGGTCCGCGCCGCCCTGTCCGCCGCGGAGACCGGCCACCTCGTGATGTCGACGCTGCACACGATCGACGCGCCGGAGACGATCAACCGCATCGTCGACTTCTTCCCGCCGCACGAGCAGAAGCAGATCCGCATCGCCCTGTCCCAGTCCCTGCGCGGGATCGTCTCGCAGCGGCTCGTCCGCAAGGCGGACGGCACCGGCCGGCGCCCCGCCGTCGAGGTGATGGTCAACACCGGCCGCACGGCCGAGGCGATCGTCGAGCCGCTGGACAACCCGCCGCTGATCGACCTGATCCGCGACGGTGAGTTCTACAAGATGCAGACCTTCGACCGGCACCTGTTCAGCCTCGTCCGTGACGACGTCATCACCTACGAGGAGGCGCTCGCGGCCTCGTCGAACCCGCACGACCTCACGGTGGAGCTCAAGGCCGCCGGCGTCGTCGTCTGAGGCCGCACGCCTGACCCGCCTGCGGAGAGCCCGCCCCGACACCGCGTCGCGGCGGGCTCTTGTGCGTGTACAGCCTGTTCTCGCGGCCCCTTGTCCGCGAGCAAGACGCGATATATCGTGAAGAGCAACAAGATATATCGCGATCTGAGGAGGGGTCATGCCCACGGAGTCCTGGGTTGTCGACGGGCCGCGCGTGATCGAGCTGGAGCAGGTCACGGCCGTCCGGGTCGGGCTGGTGGCGGGACGGGTCGACGTCGTCGCGCACGACGAGCCGGGCGTGCGGCTCGAGGTGCACTCCGTCGACGGCCGTCCGCTCGAGGTGACGCTGTCCGACGGTGAGCTGCGCGTCGGGTACGCGTTCACGCTCGGCGGCTGGGAGGGGTTCCTGGAGACGGTGCGCAACTTCCGTGGCCGGGACCGGGCCGACGTGCACGTGGCGGTCCCGCGGGAGATCGCGGTGCGCCTGGGCACTGTGAGCGCCGACGGCCTGCTCGCGGGCGTGCAGCAGGACTGCGCGGTCTCGACGGTGTCCGGGTCGGTGGTCGTGGACGGTACGCGTGGGCGGCTGAGCGCCAACACCGTGTCCGGCGAGATCGCCGTGCGGGACCACCGTGGCGACCTGCGGATCACCAGCGTGTCCGGCGACGTGGCGGCCTCCGGCCAGCTCGTCGTGGTGCAGGGGACGACGGTGTCCGGCGCCCTGACGCTCGACACCGCCGCCGAGGCGTCGTCGTTCACCGTCAGCTCGGTCTCGGGCGACGTCACCGTCCGGCTGCCGCTCGACAAGGGGCTGCGGGCGACGGCGCACACCGTCTCGGGACGGCTGGTGGTGGACGGGCAGGAGTACAAGAGCACGTCGCCGGGCCAGAAGTCGGTGGACCTCAGCTCCGGCGACGGCAGCTGCTACCTGACGGCCAACACGGTGTCCGGGCACGTCACCGTGCTGCGCGGCGTCGCGGCCACCGCATGATGGCCTCGGTGTTCGCCCACGGTCAGCTGCGCCTGTACCTGCTCGCGCTGCTCGAGGACGGTCCCCGGCACGGGTACGAGCTGATCACGGCGCTCTCGGACCGGTTCGGCGGCACGTACCGACCCAGCGCGGGGACGGTGTACCCGCGGCTCGCCCGGCTCGAGGAGGAGGGGCTCGTCGTGCGGACGGACGAGGGTCGCAAGACGACCTATGCGCTGACGCCGGCGGGCCGCGCCGAGCTCGAGGACCGTCGCGACGACCTCGCGGACCTGGAGGCCGGCATCGCCGAGACCGTCCGCGACCGGGCCGTACAGCTGCGGGACGACGTGCGGGACGCGATGCGGGGGCTGCGCGCGGACCTCGCATCGGCCGCCCAGCAGGCCCGTGCCCACGCGGTGCCCGCGCCGCCCGCCCCTGCCGACGAGGCGCGGACGGCGTCGCACGTCAACCGGATGGAGGCCGACGCCCTGGTGCGGCGGTTCGCCGACGAGCTGCGTGCGGACCTGCGGCGAGCGGACGCCGGACCGGGGGTGGCGGCTTTGACCGTGGACACCGTCCGCACGGTGCTCGACCAGGCGCTGCGCGCGGTGCGGGGCACGCTGCCGCGGTAGCGGAAGCGGTCAGGCGTCGTCCGGCAGACCGAGCCAGGTGTGCCAGCCGGTGTGCAGCACCAGCCACGCGATCAGCCCGTACCCGGCCTGGCCGGGCAGCTGTCCGTCACCCGCGGCGAGGTCCGCCAGCCACTGGTCGTGGGCGACCAGCGGCGTGTACGTGTCGACGTACGGCACGCGCCGCCGCCCCGCCACGTCGGCGTAGGCGGCGGACAGCTCGGCGAGGTGCTGCGCCTGGTCGGGTGAGCCGGGCGGCGGTCCGATGACGAAGGCGGGGACGCGGCGCTGCTCGGCGACGTCGAGGATGTTGGCCAGGTTCAGCCGGCTGCGTGCCAGGGACAGCCCGGCGTCCGCGTCGGCCCGTCCCAGCGCGACCACCAGCCGGTTGTCCGCCTCGGAGACCCAGCGACGGGACGCCTCGAGGTCCCACCGGGCGCCGAGCTGGGTGGTGTTCTCGCCCGGCACCGCGAGGGTCAGCACGGCCAGCGGTCCGGGGGTGCTGGTGCGGGCCGCGACCCGGCCCACCCACCCGAGCGCCCGTGGGTCACCTGCGCCTGCCGCGAGCTCGTCCCCGACCACCACCAGCCTGACCGGCAGGTCAGCCACGCCCCTCACCGCCTTCCGTGCGCCGACCGGCGCGCCGCACGGGGGCCAGTCTGGCAGCGCCCGGCCGCCAGCCCGGGGAGGCGGCGGCCGGGTCGCGCGTCAGCGGGCGAACGCCTCGGCGATCAGCTCGGTCTGCTGCGCCGCGTGCTTCTTCGCCGAGCCCGTCGCAGTGGCGGCCGACTCGGGACGCGAGACGACGCGGAGCTGGCGGCCCAGCACCGGAGGCACGTGCAGCGACAGGTAGGACCACGCGCCCTGGTTCTGCGGCTCGTCCTGCACCCAGACCAGCTCCGCGTCCCCGTACGGCGCCAGCGCCTCACGCGCCGCCTCGGCGTCGAAGGGGTACAGCTGCTCGAGGCGGACGATCGCCGTGTGCCGGTCGCCCGAGGACACCCGGTGCGCCAGCAGGTCCCAGTACACCTTGCCGCTGCAGAGCAGCACGCGAGTCACCTGGTCGGCCTGCGCGGCGGCCAGCTCGTCGCCGATCACGGGCCGGAAGGTGCCGGAGGTGAAGTCCGCGACGTCGGACGTCGCCGACTTCAGGCGCAGCATCGACTTCGGGGTGAAGACGACGAGCGGCCGGCGCGGCCGGTCGTAGGCCTGCCGGCGCAGCAGGTGGAAGTGCGACGCCGGGGTCGACGGCTGCGCGATCGTCATGTTGTCCTCGGCGGCGAGCTGCAGGAACCGCTCGATCCGCGCCGACGAGTGGTCCGGCCCCTGTCCCTCGTACCCGTGCGGCAGCAGCAGCGTCACGGAGGACTGCTGCGCCCACTTCTGGCCGGCCGAGCTGACGAACTCGTCGAGGATGGTCTGCGCCCCGTTGACGAAGTCGCCGAACTGGGCCTCCCACACCACCAGGGCGTCGGGACGCTCCACCGAGTAGCCGTACTCGAAGCCGAGGGCCGCGTACTCCGACAGCGACGAGTCGTACGTCCAGAACTTCGCCTGGTTGGCCGACAGGTAGCTCAGCGGCGTCCACTCGGCGCCCGTCTCACGGTCGTGCAGCACCGCGTGCCGCTGGGCGAACGTGCCGCGCCGGCTGTCCTGACCGGCGAGCCGCACGGGCGTGCCCTCGACCAGCAGCGAGCCGAACGCGAGCAGCTCGCCGAACGCCCAGTCGATGCCGCCCTCGCGGCTCATCGCCTCGCGACGGGTGAGCAGCGTCGCGAGCTTGGGGTGCACGGTGAAGCCCTCCGGCGCCTGCACGTGCGCGGCGCCGATGCGCTCCAGGACCTCCGCCGGCACAGCGGTGCGCCAGCCGACCATCACGCCGGCGTCCTCGTGCTGCGCCTCCGGACGCTCCAGCCCGGCGACCGTCTCCGGTGCCTTCGTCGGCGTCCAGCCGTCCTCGCGCGTCTCCGCGAACACCCGCTCCAGCTGCGACTGGTAGTCGCGCAGCGCGTGCTCCGCCTCCTCCAGCGTGATGTCGCCCCGCCCGACCAGCGTCTCGGTGTAGAGCTTGCGCACCGAGCGCTTGGCCTCGATCAGGTTGTACATCAGCGGCTGGGTCATCGACGGGTCGTCGCCCTCGTTGTGGCCGCGGCGGCGGTAGCAGAGCATGTCGACGACGACGTCGCGGTCGAACTGCTCGCGGTACTCGAACGCGAGCTCGGCGACGCGCACCACGGCCTCCGTGTCGTCCCCGTTCACGTGGAACACCGGCACCTGCAGGCCCTTGACCACGTCCGTCGCGTACTGCGAGGAGCGCGACGACGAGGGCCCGGTGGTGAAGCCGACCTGGTTGTTGATGACCACGTGGATGGTGCCGCCGGTGCGGTACCCACGCAGCTGCGACAGGTTCAGCGTCTCGAAGACGACGCCCTGACCGGCGAACGCGGCGTCGCCGTGCACCAGGATCGGCAGCACGGAGAAGCCGTCGCCGCCCAGGTCGATCCGGTCCTGCTTGGACCGCACGATGCCCTCGAGCACCGGGTCGACGGCCTCCAGGTGGGACGGGTTGGCCGCGAGGTGCACCCGTGTGGTGGCTCCGGACTCGGCCGTGAACCGACCCTCGGTGCCGAGGTGGTACTTCACGTCGCCGGAGCCCTGGACGCTCTTCGGGTCCTGGTTGCCCTCGAACTCGCTGAAGATCTGCCCGTACGACTTGCCGGCGATGTTGGCCAGCACGTTGAGCCGACCGCGGTGCGCCATGCCGATGCCCACCTCGTCCAGACCCGCGTCCGCCGCCTTCGACAAGATGGCGTCCAGCAGCGGGATCAGGGACTCGCCACCCTCGAGGGAGAACCGCTTCTGGCCCACGTACTTGGTCTGCAGGAAGGTCTCGAAGGCTTCGGCAGCGTTCAGGCGGCGCAGGATGCGCAGCTGGTCCTCCCGCGGCGTGCGCGCGTAGCCGGACTCGAGCCGCTCCTGCAGCCAGCGACGTTGCCGCGGGTCCTGCAGGTGCATGTACTCGATGCCGACCGTGCGGCAGTACGAGTCGCGCAGCAGGCCGAGGATCTCCCGGAGGGTCGCGCGGGACTTTCCGGTGAAGCCACCGGTGGGGAACGTGCGGTCGAGGTCCCACAGCGTCAGGCCGTGGTTCTGCACGTCGAGGTCCGGGTGCTTGCGCAGCCGGAAGGCGAGCGGGTCGGTGTCCGCCATCAGGTGGCCACGTGAGCGGTACGCGTGGATCAGCTCGGCGATGCGGGCCGGCTTGATCGCCTCGTCGTCCGGGTCGCGGGTGTTGTCCCGCACCCAGCGCACCGGCTCGTAGGGCACGCGCAGCGACGTGAAGATCCGGTCGTAGAAGCCGTCCTGACCCGTCAGCTTGTCCGCGATGATCCGCAGGAAGTCGCCGGACTGGGCGCCCTGGATGATCCGGTGGTCGTACGTCGAGGTCAGGGTGAGCACCTTGGAGATGCCCATCTGGTTCAGCCGCTCCACGGAGGTGCCGGCGAACTCGGCGGGGTAGTCCATCGCGCCGACGCCGACGATGGTGCCCTGGCCCTGCATCAGGCGCGGCACGGAGTGCACCGTCCCGATCGTGCCGGGGTTGGTCAGCGACACCGTGGTCCCGGCGAAGTCGTCCACCCCGAGCTTGTTCTGCCGGGCCCGGCGGACGACGTCCTCGTAGGCCGCCCAGAACTGGGCGAAGTCGAGCGTGTCCGCCTTCTTCACCGCCGGCACCAGCAGCTGCCGCGTCCCGTCCGGCTTGGACAGGTCGATGGCGATGCCGAGGTTCACGTGAGCCGGCGTCAGCACCGCCGGCTTGCCGTCCTGCTGCGTGTACGACGAGTTCATCGCCGGCATCTGCGTCAGAGCCTCGACCATCGCGAAGCCGATGAGGTGCGTGAACGACACCTTGCCGCCGCGGCCGCGAGCGAGGTGGTTGTTGATGACGATGCGGTTGTCCACCATGAGCGTGGCCGGGACGGCACGCACGCTGGTGGCGGTGGGGACCTCCAGCGAGGACTCCATGTTGGTCACCACGCGGGCCGCTGGGCCGCGCAGCTTCTGCACCTCGTCGGCGGCCTGGTCCTGCTCGGTGTGCTCGTGGCCGAGGGCCGCGGCCGCTGCGTACGGCGCGGTGGCGGGCAGGGCGCGGGCGACGGGGACGGGACCGGTCGGCAGCAGCTTCGCCTGGCCGCCGGCACCGTCGCCGGACGGGCGCGGAGCGGCGGCGGGGGCCGGCGCCGTGGGGACGGGCGCGGGGGTCGTCGGCGCGCCGTCGGACGGAGGTGCGGTCGGCTCGGCACCGCCGGTGGCCTCGGACCCCGGGGCGAGCGGCCGGTACCCCTCGAAGAAGTCCCACCAGGCGGGGTCGACCGTGCTGGGGTCGCGGAGGTACTGCTCGTACAGCTCGTCCACGAGCCATTCGTTGGCGCCGAAGTCGGCGCGCCTCGAATCGATCTCGGCCTTCTGCGCCACGCGAAACTCGCCCACTTCCGCTGCGGCCAGTCGACCGCGTCGTTGACTGATCTGTTGATGACAACACTACGGCCTGAGGGTCTTAGGTCCCTCCTCGGGCGCAGGTCCAGGTGCCGATCCGCACACCGTCTTCACCCCCTCCGACCGACGTGCGGCCCGAACGTGAATGAGCAGGTCAAGACCGGGCAAGCGGTCGGTTCACGGGCCCTCAACGGCCGGTGCGCTACGGCTCCGGGACGCGCGGCACCGCGCCGGTAGCCGGGGCCGGGCGTCCCGGCAGGGTGACCCGCATCGTGCACCCCGAGGGTGTGTCGGCCACCTCGATCGCGCCGCCGTGCAGCTGCACCGCCCATCGGACGATGGCCAGCCCGAGGCCGGTCCCTCCCGTGGAGCCCTGGCCGGTGACGGCAGGGGAGTTTCCGCGCACGAACCGCTCGAACACGTGGGCGCGCTGGTCCACCGCGATGCCGGGACCGTTGTCCACCACGTCGATCTGCACGTCGCGCCCGGACCGCCGTCCCACCAGCCGCACCACGTCGCCGGCGGGGGATGCCCGCACCGCGTTGTGCAGCAGGTTGGCCACCACCTGGTGCAGCCGCTCCGGGTCGGCGGGGACGGTCAGCCCCGGCGGTGTCACGGACACCTCGAACCGCACCTGGCGCGCAGCGGCGACGAGGGCGGAGCCGTCGGCGGCCTCCTGGAGGAAGTCCGCCAGCCGCACCTCCTCGAGGTCGAGCGCCGCGTCCCCGGCCTCGAGGCGGGACAGGTCGAGGAGGTAGGTGACCAGCCTGCCGAGGCGCTCGGTCTGGGACAGCGCGGCGGCCAGCGTCGCCTCGTCCGGCTCGCTGATCCCGTCCACCATGTTCTCCAGCTGTGCACGCAGCGCCGCCACCGGTGTGCGCAGCTCGTGCGAGACGTTCGCCACGAGCTCGCGGCGGAAGGTGTCCGACTGCTCGAGGTCCTCGGCCATGGTGTTGAAGGCCGCTGCGAGCTGACCGACCTCGTCGTGGCTGGAGGCATGCACCCGCTGCGTGTAGTCCCCGGCCGCCATCGCGCGCGCCGCCGCGGTCATCTCGCGCAGCGGAGACGTCATCCCGCGTGCCAGGAGCTGGGTCAGCACCAGGGAGAGCACGATCGCCAGCGGCAGCGTTCGGGTCGGTCCCAGGTGCCGGTACAGCCCGATCCAGGTGATGAACGCGGCCAGCGTGACCGTCGCCGCCACCAGCACGCCCAGCTTGATCTTGATCGAAGAGACCCGGTCCAGCGGGCGGATGTCGGGCAGCCGGTCACCGATGGGCCGCCGGTGCCGCGCCACCGGACCCGCGTCGCGGACGTCGCCCGCGTCCTGGCCATGGACGGAGTCCCACCACGGCGC
>NCKG01000382.1:0-1099 GCA_002279095.1 Cellulomonas sp. 14-74-6 | reverse complement strand
GAAACCGAGGGTCTCTGCGTCCCGCCACTGACTGGCGGCAGGACTTGTTCTAGGGGCGTCGCACCACGACGAACCGGTTGGGTTCCTCGCCGTCCGAGTCGCTCAGCAGCCCTGCGGCGGCGACGGCGTCGTGCACCACCTTGCGCTCGAACGGGTTCATCGGCTCCAGCGCAACGGGCGCTCCGCTCGCCAAGACCCGGCCGATCGCCTCCTCGGCGATGGCGACGAGCTCAGCGCGCCGACCGGCCCGGTAGCCGGCGATGTCCAGCATTAGCCGGCTGCGATCGCCGGTCTTCGTCTGAACAGCCAGCCGGGTCAGCTCCTGCAGCGCCTCGAGCACCTCGCCATCCCGACCCACCAACCGTCCGAGCGACCGGTCGGCACTGTCCTCGGCGACAATCTCCACCGCGGCGCGCCCGTGCTCCACGTCGATGTCGATGTCTCCACCGAGATCCGCGATGTCGAGCAGCTCCTCGAGGTAGTCGGCTGCGATCTCCCCCTCCTCCTCGAGGCGCTTGAGCTGGTCGGCCCCGCCGGACACGTCGGGTGTGGTCGTCACGTCGTTCATGGTCTCCTGTGCTCCAGCCACGTCGTCACATCTCCGGACGGGACGTCGTCGACCCGCCGTCAGACTTCTTCTTCCGCACCGGCTTGGCCGCCGCTCCGCTCTCCGACGCTGCCCCCGCGTCGTCCGCACCGGGCACGGTTCGAGCGCCTGAGCTGCGCTTCTCCGGCTGCACCGCACCATCGACTGCGCGCTTGGACGCCACCTTTGGTGTCCGCGAGCTCTCGGCGGCCGCGTCCGTCGTGGACGACGGGTCGTCCGATCCCGACGTGGCTGCACCGGTCTGGGCCTCACCGGTGCCCGGGCGAGCCTTCGCCCGGTCCTTGCGCTTCGGCTGCTGACGCTGACCGCCGACCCGCGGCTTCTCGTCCATCTCGAGCAGCGGGGCTGTGTCGGCCGCGCCACCGCCGTGGTGGGCGGCTCGGCGCGCCTGACGCTCCTTCAGCTGCGCCTCGGCCTGCGAGCCCGGCGCCGGCATCCGCCGGATCGTGTAGAACTGCTGACCCATCGACCACAGGTTGGTGGTGGTCCAGT
>NCKG01000079.1:0-8170 GCA_002279095.1 Cellulomonas sp. 14-74-6 | reverse complement strand
GGGCCGTCGGGCTACCTGCGCCTGTCGTACGCGCTGGGTGACGACGACCTGGTGGAGGGCGTCGGGCGGATCGTGTCCCTGCTGGGCGAGGCCGGCTGATCCTCGTGGTGCGCGGCGGGCGGGCGCTCGCCGCGCACCATGACGGACGCGCGCGTCCACCGATCGGTGGACGCGCGGGGCGGTGACCCGGCCGTCGCGGCAGGTGGAGCTCGCCGACACGCTGGTGGTCATGGCGAGAGACATCGGCAGCCGCGCGGTCGACGTGGTCGGGCTGCACAAGAGCTACGGCGACAAGCACGCCGTCGACGGGGTGAGCCTGCACGTCGACACCGGCGAGGTGGTGGCGGTGCTCGGGCCGAACGGCGCGGGCAAGACGACCACCGTCGAGATCCTCGAGGGCTACCGGCACCGGGACGCCGGCGAGGTGCGGGTGCTCGGCGCCGACCCGCAGACGGCGGACCGGGTGTGGCGCTCACGCGTCGGCATCGTGCTGCAGAGCGTGAACGACCTGGCCGAGGCCACCGTCGAGGAGCTGGTGCGGCAGTTCGCGGCGTACTACCCGCGGCCGCGGGACGTCGACGAGCTGATCGCGGCGGTCGGGCTGGAGGACCGGCGGCGGACGCGGGCGCGTCAGCTCTCCGGCGGGCAGCGGCGGCGGCTGGACGTCGCACTCGGCGTCGTCGGGCGCCCCGAGCTGCTGTTCCTCGACGAGCCGACCACGGGCTTCGACCCGGAGGCACGCCGGGCGTTCTGGGACCTGGTCAAGGGCCTCCGCGACGGCGGGACGACGATCCTGCTGACCACCCACTACATGGACGAGGCCGAGCAGCTGGCGGACCGCGTCGTCGTGGTGAGCGCCGGCCACGTGGTGGCCGAGGGTGCACCGCACACGCTGGGCGGTCGGCAGGCGCACCGCGCGCGGGTGCGGTGGCTGCGTGACGGCGAGCTGCAGGAGGTCGCCACCGACACCCCGACCCGGACGGTCGCCGAGCTGACCTCGCGGTTCGCCGCGGAGGGGCTCGACGAGGTGCCGGGCCTGCAGGTGGTCCGCCCGACGCTCGAGGACGTGTACCTCGGGCTGGTGGGGGCCGACGAGGCGGCCGGTGCGCGGGCTGGTACGGGTGACGCGTCACCCGTGCTGGTCGGCCGCTCGGGTGCGGAGCGGACGGGGGCCCGGCGATGAGCGCGCTGCCCGTGCCGACCGACCGTGGGTCGGCCGTCGTCACCCGTCCTCTGCCCGGCGTGCTGCGCCTGGGCCTGGTCCGTGCCGGGTACGAGCTGCGGGCCTACGCCCGGGAGCGCGACGCGGTGGCGTTCATCTTCCTGTACCCGGTGGTGATGCTCGGCATCTTCGCGACGGTGTTCGGCCGGGACGGTGGCACCGTCGGACCGGTCAGCTTCGCCCAGTACTTCCTGCCCGGCATGGTGGCGACCGGCGTGATGCTGTCGAGCTTCCAGAACCTGGCGACGTTCGTCGCCGTCGAGCGCGACGAGGGCGCCCTCAAGCGCCTGCGCGGCACTCCGCTGCCGGCCGCGTCGTACTTCCTCGGCAAGGTGGGGCAGGTGCTGGTGACGGCCCTGCTGCAGACCGCGTTGCTGATCGGTGCCGCGGCCCTGCTGTGGGACGTGCCGCTGCCGAGCGACGCCGGACGGTGGCTGACCTTCGCGTGGGTGTTCGTGCTGGGGACGGCGACCGGGTCGGTGTGCGGGGTGGCGTTCTCCTCCGTGCCGAGGTCCGGTCGGTCCGCGAGCGCCGTGGTGGTGCCGATCGTGCTGGTGCTGCAGTTCGTCTCCGGCGTGTTCTTCCAGTACGACCAGCTGCCGACGTGGATGCAGGACGTCGCCTCGGTGTTCCCGCTGAAGTGGATGGCACAGGGCATGCGCTCGGTGTTCCTGCCGGACGGCGCGCTGTCGATGGAGCCGTCGGGCTCCTGGCAGCACGGGCCGGCCGCGGCGGTGCTCGCCGCCTGGCTGGTGCTGGGCCTGGTGGTCGGCGGGCGGCGGTTCCGGTGGCTGCGGCGGGACGACGGATGACCACGACGCCTGGCGACGCCGGGGTCGGGCCGCGCGACCCGCGGACCGACCCCGGCACGTCGCGCGCGTGGTCCTCCAGGGCGTCGTGGTGGGTGCGGGCCCTGTGGGAGGGTCGGCCCATGCCAGCGCAGCTGCCGCACGATGCGGTGAGCAGCCCGACGACGGTCGCGCAACGGGTGGACCGCGCGGTGCGCCGGCTCACCGGCTGGGACGCGCTGTTCTTCGCGCTGACCGCGGTCGCGGCCGTCGCGATCGTCATCTCGGGGCCCACCGGTTCGCGGACCTGGTGGGCGCTGGGCGTGGTGCTGGCTCTGGTCACGGCGTACGTGCTGGTCGGCCGGGGGGCGATGGACGGCCGGCACCCGGGCCGGGCGGACACCTACCTCGCGCTACTGCTGCCGCTGACGGCGGTCTCCACCGCGCTCACCAGCGCGGGGTTCGTGCTGCTGTTCGTCGCGTACACCCAGATCTGGTTCTTCAGCCGGAGCCGGTTGCGCGGCGCCGTGTGGTGCACCGGCCTGACGGTGGTGGTGATCGGGGCCGCGACGGTGGCTGCCGGGGGCTGGCGGGACGATCTGGTGGGCTTCGCCGCCCAGATGCTGGCCAGCCTGGTGTTCAGCATCGTGCTCGGCCTGTGGATCACCATGACCGCGGAGCAGAGCGAGGAACGTGCCGAGCTGCTGAGGCGCCTCGAGGCGGCCCAGGCCGAGCTTGCGGCGACGCACCACGCGGCAGGCGTGGTGGCCGAGCGGCAGCGGCTGGCGCAGGAGATCCACGACACGCTCGCCCAGGGGTTCACCTCGGTGGTGATGCTGGCCCAGACCACGCAGGCGGAGCTGGAGCGGGGTCGACCCGAGGCGGCGCGGACGCGGGTGACCCAGATCGAGCAGGTCGCTCGGGACAACCTTGCCGAGGCGCGCAGCCTGGTCGCCGCCTTCGGGCCCGCCGGTCTGCGGGACGCCTCGCTCGGCGAGGCGCTGGTCCGGCTGACCGAGCGGTTCTCGGCGGAGGCCGACGTGCACGTGCGGCTGGTCGGGGATCGCACCGTTGGTGACGACCTGCCTCGCGAGGCGCAGGTGGTGCTGCTCCGCGCGGCGCAGGAGGCCCTGGCCAACGTCCGCAAGCACGCCGCTGCGAGCACCGTGACGCTCGAGCTGGTGCCGTCCCACGGCGAGGTGCGGCTCGAGGTGGTGGACGACGGCCGCGGGCTGCCCGCCGGCACCACCGAGGGCAACGGGCTGCGCGGCATGCGTGAACGGGTGCGCGAGGGCGGCGGCTCGCTCGACGTCGGAGCGGGCCCTGCAGGCGGGACCCGCGTGGCGGTGACGCTCCCCGCCGGGACCCCGGCCACCGGACACCCGGCACGCGAACCCGCACCGGCACCCGAGCACGCTGAGCAGGAGGTTCCGTGATCCGCGTCCTGATCGCCGACGACCACCCCGTGGTCCGCTCCGGCCTGGCCGGCATGCTCGACGTCGAGCCGGACGTCGAGGTGGTCGGCGAGGCGGCCGACGGTGAGGAGGCCGTGGCGCTCGCCGCCGAGCTTCGTCCGGACCTGGTGCTGATGGACCTGCGCATGCCGCGGATGGACGGTGCCGAGGCGACCGCTCGCATCGCGCGGGAGGTGCCCGGCGTGCACGTGCTGGTGCTGACCACGTACGAGACGGACACCGACATCCTGCGGGCCGTCGAGGCCGGCGCGACCGGGTACCTGCTGAAGGACACCCCGCGCGACCAGCTGGTCGCGGGCCTGCGGGCCGCCGCGCGCGGCGAGTCGGCGCTCTCCCCGTCCGTCGCCCGCCGGCTGGTGCAGCAGCTGCGCGGCGGTGACGAGCGGCTGACGACCCGTGAGCAGGAGGTGCTGGCACTGGTCGCCCGAGGGCTGTCGAACGTGGCCATCGGACGCGAGCTGTACATCACCGAGGCGACCGTCAAGACGCACCTGCTGCGGGCCTTCGCCAAGCTCGGTGTCGACGACCGGACGCGCGCCGTCACGGTGGCGATCGAGCGCGGCATCCTGCCGGGGGCCTGACCTGCGTCCGCCGCGGCGGCGGCCGCCACGTAGGGTGACGGGCATGCTGGAGGCCCGCTGAGCACCGAGCGCGGGCGCGACCTGCGGGCCCTCCCCAAGGCGCACCTGCACCTGCACTTCACCGGGTCCATGCGCTCGGCCACGCTGACGGACATGGCGGCCCGCCGTGGCATCGTCCTGCCCGACCTGCTGCAGGAGGGCGAGCGCGTGCACGTGCCGGCCGACGAGCGCGGCTGGTTCCGGTTCCAGCGGCTCTACGAGGCGGCGCGCGCGTGCGTGCGCTCCGAGGCGGACATGCGGCGGATCGTCGACGAGGCGGCCGCGGACGACGCCGCCGAGGGCTCGGGACGCCTCGAGATCCAGGTGGACCCCACGTCCTACGCGCCGTTCGTCGGCGGGCTGACCCCCGCCCTGGAGATCGTGCTCGACGAGGCCCGGACGGCTTCCGCCCGGCACGGCGTGGAGGTGGCCGTGGTGGTCGCCGCGTCGCGGCTGCGCCACCCGCTCGACGCCCGCACCCTGGCCCGGCTGGCCGCACGGCACGCCGGTGCGGGGCCGGGCGAGGTGGTGGGGTTCGGGCTGTCGAACGACGAGCGCCGGGGTGACACCTCGGCGTTCGCGCCGGCGTTCGCGATCGCCCGCCACGCGGGCCTCGCCTCGGTGCCGCACGGCGGTGAGCTGCTGGGGCCGACCCACGTCGACGAGGTGCTGGACCAGCTCGAGCCGGACCGGCTGGGGCACGGCGTGCGGTCCGTCGAGGACCCCGCGGTGCTGGAGCGCGTGCTCGAGTCGGGCGTGGCGCTGGAGGTGTGCCCGGCGTCCAACGTGTCGCTCGGCATCTACGCCACGGCCGCCGATGTGCCGCTGCGCGCCCTCGCGGAGGCCGGCGCGCAGGTGGCTCTCGGCGCGGACGACCCGCTGCTGTTCCGGTCACGGCTGGTGGAGCAGTACCGGACGGCCCGCGAGGTGCACGGGTTCACCGACGCCGAGCTGGCCCAGCTGGCTCGAGGGTCGATCCTGGCCAGTCGCGCGTCGGCGACGACGAAGGAGCGGCTGCTGGCGGGCGTGGACGACTGGCTGGCGACGCCGGCGGGCTGACCCGCCCGGCGGTCAGAGCCGGTCACAGCGCGGCGCCCACCAGCACCGGCTCCGGCTCCAGCACGACGCCGAAACGCCGCGCCACGCCGTCCCGGACGGTACGCGCCAGCGCCAGCAGGTCCGCAGCCGTCGCGCCGCCACGGTTGGTCAGCGCCAGCACGTGCTTGCCGGAGAGCCTCGCGGGACCGTCACCGAACCCCTTGGTGAAGCCGGCGTGGTCGATCAGCCACGCGGCGCTCGTCTTGACGCCGCCGGGCACGCCGTCCCGCGCACCGTCGTCCGGCAGCGGGAACCGCGGGGCGTCCGGCGGCAGCTGCGCGGCCTGCTCGGGGGTCAGCAACGGGTTGGTGAAGAACGACCCGGCGCTCCACGTGTCGTGGTCGGACGGGTCCAGCACCATGCCCTTGCCGGCGCGCAGGCTCAGCACGGCCGCCCGCACGGCCCCGAGGGGGGCGCGCGCACCGAGCTCGACGCCGAGCGTCCGCGCCAGCTCGGCGTAGGCGATCGGTGCCGACAGCGTGCCCTGGCGCAGCTGGAGCGTGACGTCGAGCACCACGTACCGGGGCGTGGGCCACCACGGCGCCGCGGGGTCCTCGTCGGACGGCGTCGCCCGCATGGACCGCTTGAGCAGCGAGCCCCGGTAGGACAGCTGCAGGTCGGACAGCGCGAGCGTGCGGACCCGGCCGCGCGCCCGGTCCCACGTGCGCACGCTGGCGATCGTCTGGGCGACCTCCTGCCCGTAGGCGCCGATGTTCTGCACCGGTGCGGCCCCGACCGAGCCGGGGATGCCGGACAGCGCCTCGATCCCGTACAGCCGGTGCTCGCCGGCGTACGCGACGACCTCGTCCCAGGGCTGCCCGGCCGGCAGCTGGTAGGTCACACCGGCGCACGCGGAGTGGTCCGGGACGTCGATGCCGGTGCGGACGTCGCGCACGACGACCCCGTCGAACCCCTCGTCGGCCACCAGGAGGTTGGAGCCACCACCGACGAGCAGCAGCGGCTCGCCGGCCTCGTCCGCGGTCCGCACGGCGTCGATCAGCTCCGCCTCGGTGGCCGTCTCCACGTAACGGGCGGCGGGACCACCGACGCGCAGGGTGGTCAGGTCCGCCAGCGTCGGCACCGGTGCCGGACCGTCCTGCGCGGGCTCGCTGGCGGAGGTGGTGGTCGGCTCGGCGGTCACCCGGCCAGGCTAAGCCCGGTCACGCTGGGCCTGGCCGCGCTGGGCCTGGTCGCGCTGGGCCCGGTCACGCTGGGTCCCGTCGCGCTGGGCCCGGTCGCGATGCAGAGGTGCCGCGGCGCCCATCACGGCCAGGCTCAGCGCGACGGGCACCAGGATCGCCAGCAGGGCGTGCCGGTAGCCGACGTGCTGCGCCAGGAGCCCGAGCAGCGGCGGGCCGCCGAGGAAGGCGGAGTACCCGATGGTGGACACGACGCTCACGCGCGCCGGCGCACGCCGCGGGTCGTCGGCGGCCGCGCTCATCCCGACCGGGAAGCCGAGCGCGGCACCCATGCCCCACGCGACGATGCCCACCATCGCCAGCCACAGCGGCCCGACCAGGCCGAAGACGGCGAGGCCCACCAGCGCCAGCCCGGCGCACAGCCGCAGCACCGCCACGCGCCCGAACCGGTCCAGCAACGGCGTTCCGAACATCCGCATGGCCGTCATCGCCGTGACGAAGATCCCGAACGCCAGCGCCCCGACCGCGTGGCTGGTGCGGAACCCGTCGACCACCGACAGGCTGGCCCAGTCGTTGGCCGCCCCCTCCGTGAGCGCGGCGGCGAGCACCACGAGCCCGACGAGCAGGGTCCGGGGCTCCGCCCAGGCCGCGAGCGCGCCACGGGCGCCGCGCGGGGTGCTCACCGCCGGGTCCGCGGCCAGGTCGACGTGGTGCTCGACGACGGCGGTCGCCGCCCGCGAGCCCGCCGTCGGACCGGCGACCTCGGCATCCGGCACGGCGTCCGTCGGCGGCTCCGGGTGCAGCAGGTGGTCCGCGTGGCCGGTCGGCAGGAAGCGGCGCACCGCCACGGCGACCAGCACCGTGCTGACCACCATCACGGCCGGCAGGTGCGCCACCACCGGCACGTCCGCCTCGGCCGCGACGGCCGCCACCGCGGCAGCGGCCATGGTCCCGAACGAGAAGCCGGCGTGGTACCGCGGCATCACCGTGCGGCCCAGCCGCTGCTCCACCAGGGCGCCTTCGAGGTTCATGGAGGCGTCCCAGACGCCGGCACCCACGCCCACCAGGACCAGCCCCGCGACCACCAGCGGCACCAGCCGTTGCTGCACGCCGACCGACGACAGCATGAAGCCGAGCGCGTTCACCACCGCGAAGGTCATCACCGTGCGTCGTGCACCGAGCCGCTCGACCACGATGCCGGACAGGGGCAGCGACAGCAGCGAGCCGACGGAGGCGACCAGCAGCAGCAGGCCCATCCGGTCGGGCGAGAACCCCAGGCCGTCGCGGATGGCGGGCATCCGCGAGGCCCAGCTGGCGAAGTTCACGCCGCTGAGCGTGAACACGGCCGCCACCGCCCACGACGCGGCGCGGACCGAACGGTCGGGTGCAGGGGTGCTCATCGTCAGCTCTCCACGGGGGTCTCGGGCATCCTCACGCATAGGGGCAGCACTGGCCAGGCTCGGGTCGGGCCACGGTCAGCGTGAGCCGGCGGGCTCGGGTGCGGCAGCGGCAGCGGTCGGCAGACCCGTGGCGGACGGCTCCACGGCCGCCAGGAGCACGGCGGTCGGCGCGGGCCGCGCGGTCGGCACCGCCGCCGGTACGGGTGCGCGCAGCCGGGCGACCTGCCGGGACACCGAGACGCTGGCCACCATCGCCACGACGACGAGCAGCAGCATGTGGCGCGCCCCCATCGTCTCGGCGGCGAGGCCCAGCAGGGGCGGTGCCGCGATCGAGGCGCCCGACGCGAAGGTGGAGACGAGCGCGACGCGGGCAGCCGCCCGCCGGGGGTCGTCGGAGGCGGCCGCGATGCCGATCGGCACGGCGAGCG
>NCKG01000078.1:0-8280 GCA_002279095.1 Cellulomonas sp. 14-74-6 | reverse complement strand
ACGAGCCGGACGACGACGAGCCGGACGACGACGAGCCGGACGACGACGAGCCGGACGACGACGAGCCGGACGACGACGAGCCGGACGACGACGAGCCGGGCTCGGACGGCGTGCCCACCGACCCTCGAGGCTGAGCCCAGCGTGCGGATCGACGTCGTCACCATCTTCCCGGAGTACCTGTCCGCGCTCGACGTCTCGCTGGTGGGCAAGGCCCGCACCTCCGGCCTGCTCGACGTGCGGGTGCACGACCTGCGGGACTGGACCGACGACAGGCACCGGACCGTGGACGACACGCCGTTCGGCGGTGGTGCCGGCATGGTGATGCGTCCGGACGTCTGGGGCCGCGCCCTGGACGACGTGCTCGGTACCGACGGCCATCTCGTCGTCCCGACCCCCTCGGGCGTGCCGTTCACGCAGCGCACCGCCGAGGGCTTCGCCACCCAGCCGCACCTCGTGATCGCGTGCGGCCGGTACGAGGGCATCGACGCCCGTGTGATGGAGCACTACCGCTCGCGCGGTCCGGTCAGCGAGGTGTCGCTCGGCGACTACGTGCTCAACGGTGGGGAGGTCGCGGCGCTGGCGATCGTCGAGGCGACGGCCCGCCTGGTGCCGGGTGTGCTGGGCAACCCGGAATCCCTGGTCGAGGAGTCGCACGGGTCCTCGGGTCTGCTCGAGTACCCGGTCTACACCAAGCCGCCGGTGTGGGGGGACCTGGAGGTGCCGCCCGTCCTCCTGTCCGGCCACCACGGCCGGGTGCGCCGGTGGCGACGGGACCGGTCGCTGGAGCGCACGGCTGAGCGCCGGCCGGACCTGCTCGCGGCGCTCGACCCCGCGGATCTCGACCGGGCGGACCGCGCCCTGCTCGCGTCCCTCGGGTGGGTCGTGGCCGAGGGCCGGCTGCAGCAGGTACCCGCGGGGCCGGCCGACGAGCCTCGCTGAGCCGCACCGACCGGCACGCCGCTGGCGCGAGCGACCGGATTCCGCGCCCGTGCCGCTGTGTGGCAGACTTGCGGACCGGCGCGCGTCGGTCGTGTCCTCTGCCGCAGGGGAGACCGCCAGGACGCCCGGTCCCGTGCTCGTCTCGGGCCCGGCGACGCCGGACCACTCGTTCATCGGGTGCACCGCCCCGACCCGCCTCGTGCGGTCGGCGAGGTCCGCCCAGCATCGTTCCTGACCTGCGGCAGGGCGGGGAAGCGACACCACCATGCATACGCTGGACATCGTCGACGCGGCCTCGCTGCGCACCGACGTCCCGGACTTCCGCCCGGGCGACACCGTCAAGGTCAACGTCAAGGTCGTCGAGGGCAACCGCTCCCGCATCCAGGCGTTCCAGGGCGTCGTCATCGGCCGCCAGGGCAGCGGCGTCCGTGAGACCTTCACGGTCCGCAAGATCAGCTTCGGCGTCGGCGTCGAGCGCACGTTCCCGCTGCACACGCCGGCGATCGACACGGTCGAGGTCGTCACCCGCGGTGACGTCCGCCGGGCGAAGCTGTACTACCTGCGCTCGCTGCGCGGCAAGAAGGCGAAGATCAAGGAGAAGCGCGAGACGGCCCCGGCCAAGGGCTGACCCGCAGCTGCTGCTTGTCTCGGACGGACGGTTCCCGCACGGGTGGGGACCGTCCGTCCGTGCGTCCGCGGGAGCCGTCTCGGGGCGTCACCGGTGGCCGCATCGCATGGCTCGGCGTGCGACGCTGTGCGGGTGACCGACTGGCGTTCCGACCGACCGCAGCCGGCCCAGGGAAGGCCCTGGTCCGCGACGCCCGCCTCCGTCCCGCCGTCCGTCCCTCCGGCGACCTACGAGCCGGTCACCCCCGGCCTGGACGGCACCGAGCCGACGCCGCAGGACGGCGCGACGGCTGTGACGCGCCGCCAGCGCCGCGCACCGGCCCCCGGTCGTGGCGGGGCGTTCGCCTGGCTCCGCGAGACCGTGGTGATCCTCGCCAGCGCGCTGGTGCTGTCCCTGCTGGTGAAGACGTTCCTGGTGCAGGCCTTCTACATCCCGTCGCCGTCGATGCACGAGACGTTGATCGAGAACGACCGGATCCTCGTCAGCAAGCTGGTCCCTGGGCCGTTGAGCCTGCACCGCGGGGACATCGTGGTCTTCAAGGACCCGGGGGGCTGGTTGGAGAGCCAGCCGGTCGTGGCCCGGACCGGCTGGCAGCGCACGGCCAACGACGTGCTCACATGGGTGGGCCTGCGGCCCGTCGACGCCGGGGAGCACCTGGTCAAGCGGGTCATCGGCCTGCCGGGCGACCGCGTGAGCAGCGCGGGGAACGGCGCGCCGGTGATGGTGAACGGTGTCGCGCTCAAGGAGCCCTACGTCGCGCCCGGGTCGCAGCCGAGCAGCATGGCGTTCGACGTCGTCGTCCCGCCGAGCTCCCTGTGGGTGATGGGCGACAACCGTGACCGCTCGTCGGACTCGCGCTACCACCAAGGGAACCCGGGAGGTGGTTCCGTACCCGAGGCGGACGTGGTGGGCGTCGCCTTCGTCACCGTCTGGCCGCTGCAACGCCTCACCGTGCTGCGCAACCCGTCGGCCACGTTCGCCGGCGTCCCCAACCCGTGACACCGGCGGCCGTCCGTGGACCGGCTCGGGCGGGTCGCCCGACGCCGCACCTGCGCCACGAGCGCGGGCTGCTGCGTGACGGCGCGACGCTCGTGGCCGGGATGGACGAGGTCGGTCGAGGCTCGCTGGCCGGTCCGGTGAGCGTCGGGGTCGTCGTCGTCGCGGCGACGACGCGCTCCGCACCGCAGGGCGTCGCGGACTCCAAGCTGCTCACCCCGCTCGCCCGTACCGCCCTCGTGCCCGCCCTACGTCGGTGGGGGGTCGCGAGGGCCGTCGGCCACGCCAGCTCGCTGGAGATCGACCAGCTCGGCATCATCGCGGCGCTCCGCCTCGCCGGCAGGCGCGCGCTCGCGGAGGCGGCGTCGGTGTGCGGACCGGTGGACGTGGTGCTGCTCGACGGTTCGCACGACTGGCTCACGGCACCCCAGCCGGACCTCTTCTCGTTCGACGAGGAGCCCGTCGGGCCGCTGCCGCGCGTCCTCACGCGCGTCAAGGCGGACCGCACCTGTGCCAGCGTCGCCGCGGCCAGCGTCCTGGCGAAGTGCGAGCGCGACGCCCTGATGGTGGAGCTGGCGGCCGGTCACCCGGAGTACGGCTGGCACGAGAACAAGGGCTACGCGTCCCCCGAGCACATCGCCGCCCTGCGCGCGTGGGGTCCCTGCGACCTGCACCGACGTTCCTGGCGGCTCCCCGGCACCGGCACGGACGACGCCGCGCTGCTCGCCGCGCTGGCCGCGGCCGAGGACGACGAGGGCGACCACGAGCCGGGCGAGCTGGTCGCCGGGGCCTCCGGTGAGGCCCTCACGCCGCTCGTCCGCGGCCTGGTCCGCACCGGGCGTGGCGCCGACGTCGTCGGGGCAGGGGGATGATGGGGCGGTGAGCGCCGAGGACCTGGAGAACTACGAGACGGACGCCGAGCTGGCGCTCTACCGCGAGTACCGAGACGTCGTCGGGCTGTTCTCGTACGTGGTGGAGACGGAGCGGCGCTTCTACCTCGCCAACCAGGTCGACCTCCAGGTGCGCTCGGCGGCGGGTGAGGTCTACTTCGAGCTGACGCTCGCCGACGCCTGGGTGTGGGACGTGTACCGCTCGGCTCGGTTCGTGAAGTCGGTGCGTGTGGTGACGTTCAAGGACGTCAACGTCGAGGAGCTCGCCAAGCCGGAGCTCGACCTCGGGGGCGGCTCGCCGTTCACGCGCTGACCGGCGCAGTCGTCCGCTGACCAGCGGGGCCGTCGGACGCCGATAGTCCGCGTCGCGCACCGGACCCGCCACGCGGGGCGTTCGCCGTCACCTGCCGACCCGCCGAGCGCTCGGGGTGCCGACGCGTCGGGGCGGGAGTCGTCCCGTCCGAGCCGTCCCCAGCCCGGAGCGATCGTGCGGACGGACCCGGTGGTGCACCGCGACGGGTCGCGGCCGGGCAGGTGCGCAGCACGCTGCACCAGGAGGTGGTGCTCGATGCGCGCCAAGGACGCGGTTGGTCGCTACGGCGAGGACGTGGCGGTGGCGCACGTGCAGGCCGCGGGGTGGACGGTGCTCGACCGCAACTGGCGCTGCGCGGTCGGCGAGCTCGACGTCGTCTGCCTCGACGGGCGGGAGCTGGTGGCGGTCGAGGTGAAGACGCGTCGTTCGGACCGCTTCGGCTCGCCGGCTGAGGCCGTCACCGGCGCCAAGCTCGCGCGGCTGCGTCGCCTGACGGCCGCCTGGCTGGACGCCCACGACGTGCACGCGGCGTCCGTCCGCGTCGACGTCATCGCCGTGACGCTCCCACCCCGTGGTGCCGCCACGGTCGAGCACCTCGTGGCGGTGGTCTGAGTGACCCTCGGCCGGACCAGGGCGGTGAGCCTGCTGGGCCTGTCGGGCCACCTCGTCGAGGTCGAGGCGCACCTCGCACCGTCGTTGCCTGCGTTCTCGCTGGTGGGGCTGCCGGACACCGCCCTGGCCGAGGCGAGGGACCGGGTGCGGGCGGCTGTCACCTCGAGCGGTCTCGTGTGGCCCAACCGGCGCATCACCGTCAATCTCTCACCGGCCACGCTGCCCAAGGCCGGCTCGGGCTTCGACCTGGCGATCGCCGTCGCGACCCTCGCGGGCGCCGGCGCGGTGGACGCTGCCGCGGCGGCCGACCGGGTCCACATCGGTGAGCTCGGGCTCGACGGTCGGCTGCGTCCCGTGCGCGGGGTGCTCCCGGCGGTCGCGGCCGCCGTGGCGGCCGGCCATCCGCGCGTCGTCGTGCCGACGGCCAACGCGGCGGAGGCGTCCCTCGTCCCGGGTGCCGACGTGGTGGGTGCCGCCTGCCTCGCCGAGGTGGCGAGCCGCTACGGAGCCGACGTCGAGGTGCCGGACCTGCCGCCCGTGCACGACGACGTCCCGACGCGGCATGCCGTCGTGGACCCCGACCTGGCTGACGTGATCGGTCAGCCCGAGGCGCGGCACTGTCTCGAGGTGGCGGCGGCGGGCGGACACCACCTGCTGATGGTCGGACCGCCCGGGGCCGGCAAGACGATGCTGGCGGCGAGGCTGCCCGGGCTGCTGCCGGACCTGGCCGAGGCGGAGGCGGTCGAGGTGACGGCCGTGCACTCCCTCGCGGGGACCTTCGACGCAGGCGACGGTCTGGTCCGCCGGCCGCCCTTCGAGGACCCGCACCACACCGCGACGCCCGCCAGCGTCGTGGGTGGTGGCTCCGGCGTGCCGCGACCGGGAGCCGCCTCCCGCGCGCACTGCGGCGTGCTCTTCCTCGACGAGGCGCCGGAGTTCCCCACCGCGGTGCTGCAGACGCTGCGACAGCCCTTGGAGCACGGCGAGGTGGTGCTGCACCGGGCGGCCGGTGCGGCCCGGTACCCGGCTCGCTTCCAGCTGGTGCTGGCGGCGAACCCGTGCCCGTGCGGCCGGTCCGTCGGCAAGGGGCTGGAGTGCACCTGCCGGGCGGAGCAGCGGCGGCGGTACTTCGGCAAGCTCTCGGGTCCGCTGCTGGACCGCGTCGACCTCCAGCTCGAGGTGCTACCGGCACGGGCCGAGGACGTACCGGGGGAGCGGTCCGCCGTCGTCGCTGAGCGTGTCCGGCAGGCTCGAGGTGCAGCGGTCGAGCGCCTGGCCGGAACGGGGTGGCGCACCAACGCGCAGGTGTCCGGCCGCTGGCTGCGCGAGCGCCTCGGTCCGCAACGCAGCCTGATGTCGGACCTCGACCGGGCGCTCGACCGCGGGACGCTCAGCCTGCGCGGGGTGGACCGGGTGCTGAGGGTCGCCTGGACGCTCGCGGACCTGCAGGGCCGTGCTGCACCGTCGCGGGACGACGTCGGTCGGGCGCTGCTGCTCCGGACCCGAGGACAGGGCGCGTGAGCGGCGCCGGCTACGACGACGACGCGTCCGCGACCGCGGAGCGGATGGCGCGGGCTGCGTGGTCTGCTCTCGTCGAGCCCGGTGACCGCGTCGCCGGGGCGCTCGTCAGGATCCTCGGCGGCGCTCGGGCGCTCGCGTGGGCTCGCGCCGCGGCCCGAGGGGCCGTCGACTGGTCCGTCGTGGTCACCGCGGCTGGCGAGGAGATGGGCGCGGCCGACCGCGTTCGGCTCGGCCGAGCCCTGCTGCGCTGGGCAGGGCGTCTCGAGTCCGTGTGCCCGGAGCGCGATCTCGGCGCCCTGCAGCGTCTGAACGGTCATCTCGTCGTCCCGGGGGACCGCGAGTGGCCACGCGGCCTGGACGACCTGGGCGATGCCGCACCACCGGCTCTGTGGGTTCGCGGCGGGCTGTGCGCGCGCAGCACCGTCGCGGTCGTCGGGGCGCGAGCCAGCACCACGTACGGCGAGCGAGTCGCCTACGACCTCGCCCACGGCCTCGCGACCCGGGGGAGCTGTGTCGTGTCCGGCGGTGCGTACGGCATCGACGCTGCGGCGCACCGTGGCGCCCTTGGTGCGGGCGGCCCGACCCTGGTCGTCCTCGCGGGTGGCGTGGACCGCGCCTATCCGGCCGGGAACGCGCGCATCTTCGAGGAAGCGGTCGGAACGGGCGGCGCCCTGGTCAGTGAGGTCCCGCCGGGTTCCCTTCCGACCAAGTCCCGATTCCTGCAACGCAACCGGGTGATCGCCGCACTGTCCGACGCCACCGTGGTGGTGGAGGCGGCGTGGCGCTCCGGCGCCCTCAGCTCCGCTCATCACGCCGCGGCGCTGCTGCGGCCGGTCGGCGCCGTGCCGGGACCGGTGACCTCGGCAGCGTCCGCGGGATGCCACCGGCTGCTCCGCGAAGGGCATGCGGTGTGCGTGGTGGACGCCGACGAGGTGGCCGAGCTGTTGCCGGGCAGCCTGCACAGCGCCGGGGACGTCCGTACCAGCGACGACGCGGTCCGTCGCGGCACGCTGACGCACCTCGACACCAGGGTCGTCCAGGTCCATGACGCGTTGCCCCTGCGCGGCGGCCTGGACGAGTCGACGATCGCGACGCGCGCCGGCACGTCGGTCGCCGAGGCGAGGGCAGCGCTCGGCATCCTGCAGCTCGAGGAGCTCGCCGTGCGCGCAGGAGACCGGTGGACCGCTCGGCGGCCAGCGCGTGCGACCGACACTCGGCCGACCGGGTGAAAAACAACGGCATTCGGCTCAATTGTCGACACGGAATCGGACATTGCCGTCGCATTCGCCCAAGGGGCCGGCGAGCGTACCGATGCGTGTCTTGTCCGGATCCGGCCGAGCAGTCACGGTAGGCATGTGTACGTGGCAGAGATCACTGCGGGAGCGCCCGAGCGCGCCCTCCTGCAGTCGGACTTCGCCCTGCACCTGCGCGCCCAGCGAGGCCTGTCCGAGCACACCGTGCGCGCCTACGAGGGAGACCTGGACCACCTGTTCGCGTACGCGGGTCGTCACGGTCGCACCACCCTGGACTCCATCGACCTGACCACGCTGCGCGGCTGGCTCGCGGCGATGGCGGCGAGCCAGCACAGCCGCGCGACGCTGGCGCGCCGCTCGGCGGCCGTCCGGACGTTCTTCGGGTGGGCCGTCCACACCGGGCGCCTGGCTTCCGACCCGACGGCTCGGCTCGCGACGGCTCGGGTCTCCGGTGTGCTGCCCACCGTGCTGGCGCAGCCTGCGGTCACCACGCTGCTGGACACGGCGCGGGCCGCGGCGCAGGACGGTGACCCCGTCGCGGTGCGGGACTGGGCGGCGGCCGAGCTGCTGTACGCCACCGGGGTGCGGGTCGGGGAGCTCTGCGGAGCGAGCCTGTCGGACCTCGACCTGAACGAGCGGACGCTGCGGGTGTTCGGCAAGGGCGGCAAGGAGCGAGTGGTGCCGGTGGGACTCCCCGCCGTGCACGCAGCTCGCGCGTGGCTCGAGCTCGGTCGGCCCCGCCTGGCCGGACCGAGGTCTGGCGACGCTCTGTTCCTCGGCGCTCGGGGTGCTCGCGTCGACCAACGACGGCTGCGGGATGCGGTGCACCGGCTCGCTGCCAGCGCGGGGGTGGACGACGTCGCCCCGCACGCGCTGCGCCACACCGCCGCGACGCACCTTCTCGAGGGCGGTTCGGACCTGCGCACCGTCCAGGAGCTGCTGGGCCACGCAAGCCTCGGCACCACGCAGCGCTACACCCACGTCTCGGCGGAGCGGCTGCGCTCCGCCTACCAGCTCGCTCACCCTCGCGCATGAGCCCCCGGACGGAGCCCCCCATGACCACACCCCCGAGCGCGCAGCTCCGCTCGTCCGTGCGCACGGCCGAGCCGGCAGACCGCTATGCGGCCG
>NCKG01000077.1:0-8297 GCA_002279095.1 Cellulomonas sp. 14-74-6 | reverse complement strand
GGGACATGTGAACCCGCGCGGACAGCAGCCCGCTGGCAGCAGCCCGCTGGCAGCAGCCCGGACGTGACGGCGCCCGGTACCGAGAAGCTCGGACCGGGCGCCGCGTCGTGTCGCCAGGTGCTACTGACGGGTCTCCTGGACGTTCTCCTTGGCCTGCACGGCCTCGTCCTTCAGGTCGGACGCCGCCTGGCTGCCGTGCTCCTTCAGCTGTCCGGCGGCCTGCGTCGCGGCGTCCTTGACGGCCTGGCCGGCCTCGAGCGCGGGGTCCTTGAGGTGCTGCGCCACCTCGCTCGCCGTGGCCTTGGCCTCCTCGGTCAGGTCCTCGGCCTGCTCCTTGACCGCGAGCGCCGCGCGCTGCTCGGTCTTGGTCGCCGGGACGAGGGACGAGGCGAGCCAGCCGACGCCGAACGCGATCAGCCCGGCGGCCAGCGGGTTGCCCTCCGTCTGGCGGGTCACCGTGTGCGGCAGGCCGGTGACGGCGTCGCCGGCCGACGAGAACGCGTCGCCGGACGACGAGGACACGTCCCCGGCGGTGTCGCTCACCTTGTGGGCGGCGTCGCGGGCGGTCCCCATCACGCGGGACTTCAGCGAGGTGGCGCCGGCACGCACCTTGGTGGCCTGCCGGTGCGCGATGCTGCCGGGGCTCACCTTGTCGCCGAGGGCGTCGACGTCGTAGCTGAGCTCGGCGCGGGTGCGCTCGATGTCCGCGCGGATGCCCTCCGGGTCGTTGGTGGTCATCGGTTCTTCTCCTCGTGTCCGGCGAGAGCGTTCGGGATCTTCTTGGCCGTGTCGGTGGTCTGCTGCAGACCCGACATGCGGCGCAGCTCGGCGCGGCCGCGGGCCGCGAGCACGGCGCCGATCACCGCCCAGATGACGGCGACCACCACGGCGGCCCAGCCGTGGCCCATCGCGGAGCCGAGGCCCCACCACAGGGCGATCGACAGGAACAGCAGCACCATGTGGCCGGCGACGCCCGCACCGGCGAACATGCCCGCGCCCTTGCCCGCGTTCTTCGCCGACTGCTGCAGCTCGGCGCGGGCGAGGGCCACCTCCTGGCGCATCAGCGTGGAGACGTCCCGGCTGATGTCGGACAGCAGGTCGCCGAGCGACGGGGCCGCGGTCGCCTCGGCCTCGGCGCGGGCCTGGGCGGCCTCAGCCTGCGCCTGCGCCGCGGCCTCGTCGAGGTTCATCGCCAGCCCTCCTCGTTCCGGGGCTGGGCCGCCGGGTCGACGCTGGGGTCGGTCGCCCGGTCCGGGCGCAGCGGGACGTCGAGCGGGTCGGCCGTCTCGTCGGCGCCCGTGCCGTAGCCGGTCCCGTCGTAGCTGCCCTGGTCGTCGGTGGTCCGCTCGTAGCCCGACTCGTCATAGCCCGCCGCGCCGAGCTGGCCGCCGGTCGCCGCCGGTGCCGTCTCGTACGCCGTCGTGCCCAGGCCGCTGACGCCGGACCCGTAGCCCGTCGCGTACCCCGCGCCCTGGCCGTAGCCGGCGCCCGGCTGCTCGACGCCGGTGGGCGGCCAGGCGGTGACCCGCTCGGGCACACCGGCCGCGCGGTGGCTGGGGGACGTGCGGCCCGTCGAGCCGCTCGTCGTGCGGCCGCCGGGCTCGTCCGCGTCCTTCAGACCGCGCGTCAGCCGACCGGCGAGCACGCCTGCGCCGGCCGCGATGGCGAGGAAGGCGCCGGGACGACGACGGGCGAACTCCTTGACCTCGTCGAGCACGCTGCCCGGCTCGCGGTCCTCGAACCACTGCGCCAGCTCCTTGGTCCTCGAGGCGACCTGCCGAGCCACGTCGGAGGCGAGGCCGCCCTCGGTGGAGCTGTCGGCCATCGAGCCGAGCTCCTGCCCGAAGCTGCGCAGCCCACCGGCGAGGCGTTGCTGCTGCTCGTAGGCCTGCGCGGTGAGCTCCACGCGGGCCTCGTCCATCAGGCCGCGCGCCTGCCGGGTGGCCTCGCCGGCCACCGACTTCGCCTGGTCCACACCCTCGCCGACCAGGTCGCTGCCCTTCTCCTTGGCCGAGCTCGCGACGCCCATCGCCTCGTCCTTCGCGACGGCCGCCGTCTCGCCGGCGCCGGCGCTGCCCGTCTCGCCGGAAGAGGCGACGGACGGCAGCTGGGTGGTCGGCTGGTCGTCGGCGGGCCAGCTGCCGCCGGACGACGCTCCCGTGCCGGGGGAGGTGGTCCCGTAGTCGTAGGTCATGACATCTCCTCGCAGGTGGGCGAAGGCACGCCGTAGTACGGCGGTGCCCTCGATCGGTCGTGGAGGGGCTCGACGGAGGTGTCCGCGCGCTCGCCGGCGCGCGTGTCCGTGAACCGCCGGGCCGTCGACGGCTGTCCTGCGTCGACGCCCGCACCCCCGGCGGGGACGCCGGCTGGTCGTTTCACGGTAGGCACGGGCGTGTCGAGCCCGCCACCGGAACGGCATCGGCACGGACCTGCCGGCCCACGGTCGGCGCGCGCGGCGCGGGAGCGGGCCGGTCGCGGTGGCGGGCCGCGCCCCTGGGCCGCACTGTGGTGCGATGCCGCCGCTCGCCGACGTCGACGACAGCCGCCGGCAGCCGCCCGCCGCGGCCCCGCGGCAGCCGCTCGCCGCGCTGAGCGCCGCGCTGCACGAGCGAGCCGTGGTGGAGCACGCGCTGCAGGCGTGGGCCGAGGCGGTCCCCGGGTTCCTGGCGGTGCGGATGGACGTACGGGTCCATCTGACCTGCCCGGACGGCCGCGTGGTGCAGGTGCGGACCGACGGAGGGCGCGACGACGACGGTGCCGCGCCGGGGCGGGCGCCGGAGCACGGCCTGCCGGACGCCGCGGTCGGTCGGCTCGTGGACGACGGGTGGCTCCTCGACGACGGCTACGGCCGTCCTGCGGCGCTCGCGTCCGCCGAGCACCCGTCCGGCGCGGTGCTCGGCGGGCCGGTGGTGGGCGGCGGCGCCGTGCTGGTGATGCTGCTCGGCCGCTCACCGGTGGACTGGCGCCACGGTCTGGGCATCACCGCCCGCTGCCTGGTGGACGAGCTGCGGACGGTGGTCGGCCTGGCCGTCGGGCTCGAGCAGGCCGTCGCATCCGTGCGCGACGCCGACGCCGTGCTGCGCTCGCGGGCGGTGATCGACCAGGCGGTCGGCGTGGTGATGGCGCACCACTGCTGCGGGGCGGAGCAGGCGATGGAGCGCCTGCGGCGCGCGTCGCAGCGCAGCGGCGTGCCGGTCGCCCGGCTCGCGGAGCGGCTGGTCACGGACGTGTCCGGCAGCCCGCCCGCGGAGCCGCGCGGGTTCGACCTGCGACGCGCGGCGTCGGCCTGAACCGGACGCTCGGCACGGCGACGCGTCCGTCCGGCGGCCGGCTCATGCGGACTGCTCGTGCGGCTCGTCGGGCGTCAGCACGCCGGAGTCCAGCGCGACCGCCGTGTCCAGGGCCACGTACCCGCGGGACTCGAACAGCACCGTGACGCGGTCCGCCTCGACGACGCTGACCACGCCGCCGCCCCAGGCCTGGTGCCGCACGTGCTGGCCGGGACGCAGCGGACCGGCGTGCACCTCCACCGACGTCCCGGCGTCGCACGAGTCGCAGCGGCCACAGACGTGCGGGTGCTCCTCACCGAGCAGCTCCAGCAGCACGCGCCGTCGGCAGTCGGTGGTGTCGGCATACGTGCGCATCAGCTCGACGCGGGACCGGTCGAGCGTCGCCCGGTGCTCGTGCCGCCGGGCCACGGCCTCGGCGGCGGTGGGCACCGACGTCCCGGTGCCGGCGAACCGGTCGCCGACCCGCCGCACGGCGTCGACGTCCACCAGCTCGGCCAGCGCGCGGGCCAGCGTGCGGGCGGCCAGCCCGGTCGCGGAGGCGAGCGCCGCCCGGCCCATCGGCTCGTCCCCGAGGCACCTCAGCACGGCTGCCAACGTCTCGCGCCGCGGCCCGGCGGAGCCACGCAGGTACCGGTTCAGCGCGACGTCCTCGGCACGCGCCACCAGCACCGCCCGCGCCGCCTCCTCGTCCCGACCGGCGCGTCCCACCTCCTGCCAGTACTGCTCGAGCGACGGCGGCGCCCCGGCGTGCACCACAAGCCGCACGTCGGCGCGGTCGACGCCCAGGCCGAACGCGCTGGTGGCCACCACCAGATCGGCGTGCCCGCCGAGGAAGGTCCGCTCCACCCGCTGCCGCTCCTCGGGCGGCAGCCCGGCGTGGTACCGGAGGGCCGGACGGCCCGCGGCGGCCAGCGCCTCGGCGAGGCTCTCGACGTGGCGCTTGGTGCGGGCGTAGACGATCACGGCGCCCGGCTCCTCGAGCGCGAGGTCCACCACCAGCGCATCGCGCTCGCCCTCCGTCGCGGCGTGGTGCACGCCGAGCCAGATGCCCGGCCGGTCGGCGTCGTGCACCACCACGGCCGGGTCCCGCAGGCCGAGGCCCTCGACGATCTGCCGTCGGACGTCGGCGGACGCCGTGGCCGTCATGGCGAGCACCCGCGGGTGGCCCAGCCGCTCGACCAGGCCGGTCACGTGCCGGTAGTCCGGCCGGAAGTCGTGGCCCCACTCGCTGACGCAGTGCGCCTCGTCGACCACGACCAGGCCCGGTTCCGCCCGCTGCACCGCGGCGACCACGTCGGGCCGCGCCAGCTGTTCCGGCGCCAGCAGCAGGATGTCGAGGTCCCCGGCGGCGAACCCCTCGAGCGCGGCGCGGTGGCGGGCCGCGCCCCCGGCGGAGGACGCCGCCGCGGCCCGCAGCCCGGCCTCGTGGAGCGCCGCCACCTGGTCGCGCTGCAGCGCCAGCAGCGGGCTGACCACCACGGCCGGCCGACCGGTCAGCAGGGACGCGATGGCGTACACCGCCGTCTTGCCGGCCCCGGTCCGGGCCACCAGCAGCACGTCGCCGTCCGCCAGGCGCCGCAGGGCGTCCCGCTGTTCGGGCCGCAGCTGGGCGTCGGGGCCGAGCACCGTGTGCACGGCGTCGTCCAGCTCCCGGCGCGATCCGGCGAGGCCGACGACGATCTGGGCGTGCGGGGCGAGGTCCGCCGTGGTCTCCGGCACAACAGGCTCCCGTCCGCTGGTGAGCCTCGACGGTAGGTCGGCGGTGGAGGGCCTGCCAGCGGGGGACGGCGCACCCGCGGCGCCCGCCGGTCAGCCTCGCGGGCGGTACGGCCCGGTGCTCGCCCGGACCTGCAACGTGGTGCCGACCACCACGTGCTCGCGCGACACGTCGACGTGGTCCCGCACCTGTGCCAGCAGCAGGCGCACCAGCTCCGACCCGATGGTGCGGAAGTCCTGGCGCACCGTGGTCAGCGGGGGCCACAGGAACTCCGTGAGCGCCGCGTCGTCGAACCCGACCACCGAGACGTCCTCCGGCACACGCACGCCGCGCTCGTGCAGCGCCCGCATCAGGCCTGCCGCCATCTCGTCGTTCGCGCTGTAGACGGCGGTGACGGACGGGTCGTCGGCGATCTGCGCGCCGAGGGCGTAGCCGGACTGCGGCGTCCAGTCACCGCGGAGCACGGGCGGCACCGGACGGCCGGCGCGGCGCAGCGTCTCCTGCCAGGTCTCCTCGCGCTGCACGGCGGGCGCCGAGTCCGCCGGTCCGGCGATGTGGTGCACCGTCGGGTGCCCCAGGCCGAGCAGGTGCTCGACCGCCGAGCGGGAGCCGCCGATCTGGTCCGACCCGACGGCGGCGTGGTGCCCGACGAACCGCGAGTCGGAGACCACCACCGGCATGCCGGGCGGCAGCGCGAGGTCGGTCGGCGTCGCCACCTCCGCCCGGATGACGATGAGACCGTCGACCGCCTGGTGCCGCAGCCGCGTCGCGGCCTCGGAGACGTCGGCGGGGGAGACCACGTCGACCAGGGCGACGGTGTAGCCCTCGGCACGGGCGGCCTCGACGACACCCTCGATGGTCCGCGACTCGCCGGTGCGGGCGAACCGGTGCGCCACCAGGCCGATCGTCTCGAAGCTGCCGTTGCGCAGCGCCCGGGCGGCGGTGTTGGGCGCGTAGCCGAGCATGGCCATGGCCGACTGCACGCGTTCGCGGGTCGCGGCACGCACGGCGTCCGACCCGTTGGCGACGCGCGAGACGGTGATGGGCGCGACGCCCGCCAGGCGCGCCACGTCGGCGATGGACGCCCGCGGCGGCTGCGGTGCGCCGGCTGCCCCCTGAGGACCTGCGACCATGCGGGGAGCATAGCCATGGTGACGTGCTCATAGCCGGTTCGGGGCGGGTGAGTCCGGAGAAGCCGTTATCGCACCGTGACCGCAGGGGACTTGCAGATGACAACGTGACCATCTAGGTTCGACCTCGCTTGGTAACGTCACCAATGTCGGTGACCGGCAGACCGGAGACAAAGGTGTCAGCAGCCGTCGTCCTCACGGACGTGAGCCCCGTGACGTCCCTGCCCCGCAGGCGGCGCTCCCTCGCGGGGCTGTGGTTCGTCGTCCCGTTCCTCGCGGTGTTCCTGTTCGTGCTCGTGGTGCCGGTGCTCTACTCGCTGTACCTGTCCGTCTTCCAGGACAAGCTGATCGGCGGCCGCAGCTTCGTCGGGCTCGCCAACTACTCGCAGCTGTTCTCCGACCCGAAGTTCTGGGACGGGCTCGGCCGGGTGGCGCTGTTCCTCGCGGTGCAGGTCCCGGTGATGCTGGGCCTCGCCCTGGTCGCCGCGCTGGCGATCGACTCCGGCCGGCTGCACGGCGCGCCGTTCTTCCGCATGTCCGTGTTCCTGCCGTACGCGGTGCCCGGCGTCGTCGCCGTGCTCATGTGGGGCTTCATGTACGGCGACCAGTTCGGTCTGGCCGGGAACATCAACAGGCTGGTGGGCCACGAGCTGCTCACCCCGCTGAGCCCGCAGTGGATCCTCGTCGCGATCGGCAACATCGTGACCTGGGAGTTCGTGGGCTACAACATGCTGATCTTCTACTCGGCGCTGCGCTCGGTGCCGTCCGACCTCTACGAGGCCGCGGCGATCGACGGTGCCGGCGCCTGGCGCGTCGTGTTCAGCATCAAGCTGCCGGCGCTCCGGCAGGCGATCGTCATCGCGACGATCTTCTCGATCATCGGCTCGTTCCAGCTGTTCAACGAGCCCAACATCCTGCGCACGCTGATCCCGTCGGTGATCGCGACCTACTTCACGCCGAACATGTACGCGTACAACCTGTCCTTCGCAGGGCAGCAGTACGCGTACGCGGCGACCCTCGCGATCGTCATGGGCGTGGTCACCGCGGTGATCGCCTACGTGGTCCAGCTGCGCGGCTCCCGGGAGGCGAACCGCTGATGGCCACCACGACGATCGACCCCACAGCTCCCCGGACGGCCGGCACCGACGCCGGCTCGGCCCGCGCGCGGCGTACCCGCCGGTCCCGCGCGGCGGGCCCCTTCGGCGGCCCGTCCGTCCGGCTGACCCTGGTGATGGTGCTGTTCGCGCTCTACGCGCTGGCGCCGCTGGCCTGGCTGCTGATCAACGCCAGCAAGACGCAGCAGTCGATGTTCGACTCGTTCGGCCTGTGGTTCTCCGGCAGGTTCGCGCTGCTGGACAACCTGCGCCAGGTGCTGACGTACGACGGCGGCATCTACGTGCGGTGGCTCGCCAACACGATCCTGTACGTGGTGGTCGGGGCCGGCGGCGCGACGGTGCTGGCGACCCTGGCCGGGTACGGGCTGGCCAAGTACGACTTCCCCGGCAAGCGGGCGGTGTTCGCCACGGTGCTCGGCGCCATCGCGATCCCGGGGACCGCGCTCGCGGTGCCGACGTTCCTCATGTTCAGCCAGCTGCACCTGACCAACACGATCTGGGCGGTGATCGTCCCGTCGCTGGTCTCGCCGTTCGGCCTGTACCTGATCTGGGTGTACGCCCTGGACGCGGTGCCGACGGAGATCCTCGAGGCCGCCCGGATCGACGGCTCCGGCGAGCTGCGCACGTTCCTGACGATCGGGCTGCGGCTGCTGACGCCGGGTGTGGTGACCGTCGCGCTGTTCGCGGTGGTGGCCACCTGGAACAACTACTTCCTGCCGCTGATCATGCTCAACGACCCGAACCTGTTCCCGCTGACCATCGGCCTGCAGCAGTGGAACCTGCGGGCCACCGGCGTCAACGCGACGCCGATCTACAACCTGGTGATCGCGGGGTCGCTGCTGGCCATCGTCCCGGTCGTCGCGATCTTCCTGTCCCTGCAGCGCTACTGGCAGTCGGGCCTGGCCGCCGGGAGCGTCAAGGCCTGACCCGTCGTGGCCGCTCGGTGCCCGACCCCCGGTCCCCGGCGCGACCGCATCTTCCCGCAACCCCCTCCCCGCAAGTCCCGCACGTCCCCTCGCACGACGATGTGAAAGGAAGTGTCATG
>NCKG01000076.1:0-8300 GCA_002279095.1 Cellulomonas sp. 14-74-6 | reverse complement strand
GTCGACGATCACCAGGAGATACGGGTACGGCGCGATCTTGCGCTTCGACTCGGGCAGCGGCTGCACCTTGCCCGCCCGCACGCCGGCGTTGAAGTCGTCGATGTGCTTGTAGCCGAACATCGCCAGGTCGTCGTACCGGGCCTCCATCTCCTTGACCACCCACTCGAGCGCCTCAGCGGCCTTCTTCGGGTTGGTGATGATGGGGGTGATCAGGTGCGGGATGCCCTCGTAGACCGTCAGCTCGACGCGCTTGGGGTCGACGAGGATCATCCGGACCTCGTCGGGGGTCGCCCGCATGAGGATCGAGACGATCATCGAGTTGACGAAGCTCGACTTGCCGGCACCGGTCGCGCCGGCGACCAGCAGGTGCGGCATCTTCGCCAGGTTGGCCACCACGTAGCCGCCCTCGACGTCCTTGCCGACGCCGATGATCATCGGGTGCTCGCTGCGCTTGGCGGCCGCCGACCGCAGCACGTCACCGAGCGCCACGGTCTCGCGGTCCGTGTTCGGGATCTCGATGCCGATCGCGGACTTGCCCGGGATCGGCGACAGGATCCGCACATCGGCGCTCGCGACGGCGTAGGCGATGTTCTTGCTGAGCGCCGTGACCCGCTCCACCTTGATGGCAGGGCCGAGCTCGACCTCGTACCGCGTGACCGTCGGGCCCCGGGTGAACCCTGTGACCTGGGCGTCGATCTCGAACTGCTCGAGCACGTTGGTCAGCGCCTCGACCACCCGGTCGTTCGCCGCCGAGCGGACCTTGTGCGGGGCTCCCTTGGTCAGCACGTCCTCGGACGGCAGCAGGTACAGGACGTCGCCGGACAGCATCGGCTGCTCGCCACGCGGCACGCCGCGCGTCGGCGGTGCGGCCAGGCCGGTGCTGGTCACCACGCCCGCGTCGGGCGTCACCACGGTGGTCGGGACGGTGTCCGCCGCGCGGGCCGCCTCGACGTCGGCGGGGTCGAGCGGTGCGAGGTGGTCCGTCTCCTCGCCACCCGTGTGCTTGGCGACGAGCGCGGCCCGCTCGAACGCCTCGTCACCCTCGTAGGCCTCGAGCCGTTCCGCAGCCGCGGCAGCTGCCGCGGCTGCGCGGTCCTTCCGCCGGCCGAGCAGCCCGCGCCGCTTCGACGGCTCAAAGGGCTCCTCGGCGGTGTGCCCCTCGCGGATCACCAGGGGCGCATCGTCATCCTCGTCGTCCGGCGTGCCGTGGTGCGCCACCGCGGACCAGGCCGACCGGATGCGCGGGACCACCTGGTTCACCGGGGTCGCGGTGACGACGAGCAGCCCGAAGAGCGCGAGCAGCACCAGCAGGATGACGGCGACGACCGGTGTGAGCAGCGTCGCGAGCGGGGTGCCGACGGCGAGTCCGACGAGCCCGCCGGCCGCGCGGACGGCAGCGAGCTGACCGGTCGTCGGCGTCCCCGCCGCGACGTCGAAGATGCCGCAGGCGGACACGGTGATCGCACCGACGCCGATGCCGATCCGGGAGTTCGCCGGACCGAGGTCGGGATGGCGCATCAGCCGGACGGCGAACCAGGCCAGCACCAGCGGCAGCACGACGCCGACGCGTCCGAAGGCTCCCGCGACGGCGCCGTGCACGACCGTGCCGGCGGTGCCGGACAGGCCGAACCACTCCCGCGCCCCCACGACGACGGCCAGCCCGAGCAGCGTGAAGGCGAGCCCGTCCCGACGGTGCGCAGGGTCGAGGTCCCGTGCTCCGCGGCCGATTCGGCGCGCCGATCCACCGATGACGTGCGCCGCACCCATCCACACCCCGCGGACCATCCGCAACGGCAGCGCCGCGCGCGGCGGGGGCGCGGTGCGGGACGACGGCCTCCCGGAGCCGGCCGGCCGGCCCGAGGGACCACGGCCGCCGGAGGCAGCACCGCGCACAGCCCCGCCCGGTCGGTCGCCGGTGCGCCGGGCCGTGCTGGGTGTGGACGTACGTGCTGCCATGGTCCTCACGGTAGCGGCGGGTCCTCGCCCCACCCGCCGTGTCGGGGCCCGGTGGGGGCGTGTCGTGCACGGACGGCATCGACCCGCGGGTCGGACCAAGGACGTTCGCCCTGGTCGGCGGCGAGCAGCGGCCGTGTCGGTGGCCTCGCCTACGGTGGTCCCCGTGACCACCCGACGGCCGGCGACCGGCGTCCCGCAGCCGCAGCCAGACGACCCCACCCCCGCCGGTCCGGCCCGCCGACGCGGTGCGGGACAGCCCAGCCGGGACGGCGCCGCATGAGCCGGCGCGGTTCGCTGCTGCTGGCCGCCATGGGCGTGATCTGGGGCGTCCCGTACCTGCTCATCAAGGTCGCCGTGGCCGACGTGAGCCCGGTCGACGTCGTCTTCGCCCGAACCGCCGTCGGCGCGCTGATGCTCCTGCCGTTCGGCCGCCGATTCGGGGGCCTGCGAGCGTTACGCGGGCACTGGCCGGCGGTCCTCGGCTTCGCCGTCCTCGAGATCGTCCTGCCGTGGATCCTGCTGTCCAACGCAGAGCGCACGCTCACCAGCTCGACGACCGGCCTCCTGGTGGCGACCGTGCCGGTCGTGGCCGTCGTGCTCGGCCGCTTCGTGGACCGGCAGCCCGTGGCCGCGGTCCGCTGGGCGGGGCTGGCGGTCGCGCTCGGCGGGGTCGTGCTGCTGCTGGGACCCGGGGCAGCGGCGAACGACCCGTGGGCCGTCGTCCAGGTGCTCCTCGCGGCGCTGGGTTACGCCACGGCCCCGATCATCGCGGACCGCTACCTCCGCGACGTGCCGACCATCCCCCTCACCGCCACCTGCCTGGGCCTGACCGCTCTGCTGTACCTGCCGTTCACGCTGCTGACCGGGCACCCGCACCTGCCCGGGCTGCACGCCGCGCTGGCGCTCCTCGCACTCGGCGTCGTCTGCACCGGTCTCGCGTTCGTGCTGTTCTTCCGCCTCATCGCCGAGGTCGGCGCCGCACGGTCGACGCTGGTCGCCTACCTGAACCCCGTGGTCGCCGTCGCGCTCGGAGCAGCGGTGCTCCACGAGTCCGTCACGCTCACCGTGCTGCTGGCGACCGCGCTGATCCTGGCTGGGTCCGCAGCGGCGTCCCGGCGCGGCTCACGGGGCACCGGTTCGGTGGGCCGGCACGGCACGGAACCCATGGCCGCGGCAGCTGCGCCGGCCGTGGCCGCCGCGTCTGCCGCGGCGCCGCGGCAGACCGACGAGCCGGAGCAGTGCTCGGCACCGTCCTGAGGGGTCGGGTCTCCCGTCCGGGCACTGACGGCGAAGGCGCAAGGTCGTTTGTCGCCTGTCGGAGGCCGGTGAGAGGGCGGCATGCCTGAGAGCCCAACCGACGGTTGCTGCGCCTGCCCGGCGTCACACCGCTGGTGCTCGTCGCTCTCGTCGCACGGCTCCCGCACGCGATGACACGAGTGGTGCTGACCCTCCGCGTCGTGGGGTACCTGCACCTCGGCTACGGGCGCGTCGGCGTCCCTGCCGGTGCGATGACCGTCCGGATGGCGATCGGCGCACCGTGACGCGGTCGACGGGTCGACCGGCTCGGGCTGCGACACGCCCTGCTGCCGTCGGTCGTCGTCGAGTCGGCGTTCTGACTCGTCGCGCCGCGGCTCGGGTGCGCGGTGAGGTTGCCGTCGCCGTACCGGCCACCGCCGATGGCGACGACGAGCCGGCGGACCGACCGGGACGCCGGGACTGGGCGGCGCCGACGCGCTGACGTGCTCGCGCGTCGGCGGCGCGGTCAGGCCTCGCCGACCACCGGGTCAGGCCTCGACGACCACCGGGATGATCATCGGCCGACGCCGCAGGCGGCTCGCCACGAACCGGCCGACCACCCGGCGTACCACCTGCTGCAGCTGGTACGTGTCCACCGAGCTGGACCTGGCCGCCTCCTCCAGCGCCGCGGACAGCTCCGGCAGCACGGCGTCGAACACGGAGTCCTGCTCGGCGACACCACGGGCGTGGATCTGCGGCCCGGCTAGCACCTTGCCGTCCGCCGAGCTGACGACGGCGAAGATGGACACGAAGCCCTCGTCGCCGAGGATCCGGCGGTCCTTCAGCTCGGCCTCGGTGATACCGCCCACGCTCGAGCCGTCGACGTAGACGTAGCCGCACGGCACGGCGCCGGCCACGGAGGCGCGGCCGTCGACCAGGTCGACCACCACACCGTCCTCCGCCAGGACCACGCGGTCGGCGGGGACGCCGGTGCGGACGGCCAGCGTGGCGTTCGCCACGAGGTGGCGGACCTCACCGTGGATCGGCATCACGTTGCGCGGCCGCAGCACGTTGTAGACGTAGAGCAGCTCACCGGCGCTGGCGTGCCCCGAGACGTGCACCTTGGCGTTGCCGGAGTGCACCACTCGGGCACCGAGCCTGGTCAGCCCGTTGATCACCCGGAACACGGCGTTCTCGTTGCCGGGGATCAGGCTCGACGCGAGGATCACGGTGTCGCCGGGCCCGACGCTGATGCGGTGGTCGCCGTTCGCGATGCGCGACAGCGCCGCCATCGGCTCCCCCTGCGAGCCCGTGCACATGAAGACGACCTGGTCGTCCGGCAGGTCGTCGACCTGCTTCTGGTCGACCAGCACTCCCTCGGGGACGTGCAGGTAGCCCAGCTCGGCCGCGATGGTCATGTTGCGGACCATCGAGCGCCCCACCAGGGCGACCCGGCGCTCGTGCATCGCCGCGGCGTCCAGCACCTGCTGCACGCGGTGCACGTGCGAGGCGAAGGAGGCGACGATGATCCGCCGGGTCGACTCGGCGAACACCCGGTCCAGCACGGGGCCGATCTCGCGCTCCCCCGTGACGAACCCGGGCACCTCGGCGTTGGTCGAGTCGACCATGAACAGGTCGACGCCCTGCTCACCGAGCCGGGCGAACGCGCGCAGGTCGGTGATCCGACCGTCCAGCGGGAGCTGGTCCATCTTGAAGTCGCCGGTGTTGAGCACGGTGCCCGCCGGCGTCCGCACCGCGACCCCCAGGGCGTCCGGGATCGAGTGGTTCACCGCGACGAACTCGCACTCGAACACCCCGAGGCGCTCGGTCTGGCCCTCACGCACCGGGAGCGTCAGCGGCGTGATCCGGTGCTCCTTCAGCTTCGCCTCGACGAAGGCGAGCGTCAGCTGCGAGCCGACCAGCGGGATGTCCTGGCGCAGGCGCAGCAGGTAGGGCACGGCGCCGATGTGGTCCTCGTGGCCGTGCGTGAGCACGATCGCCTCGATGTCGTCCAGCCGGTCCCGGATGTAGTCGAAGTCGGGGAGGATCAGGTCGACGCCGGGCTGGTTGTCCTCGGGGAACAGCACGCCGCAGTCGATGACCAGC
The DNA here is from genome assembly GCA_002279095.1 of Cellulomonas sp. 14-74-6. GTDB lineage: Bacteria > Actinomycetota > Actinomycetes > Actinomycetales > Cellulomonadaceae > Cellulomonas. The sequence continues at coordinate 3,002 of NCKG01000076.1, read as the reverse complement.
AGGCGACCGTCGAACTCGAGGACCGACATGTTCCGGCCCACCTCACCGAGGCCGCCGAGCGGGACGATGCGCAGCGCGCCGGCCGCCAGGGCCGGGGGCAGGGTGAGTTCGGGGTGGGGGTGGCTCACAGGACTCCTGTCTGAGGGGTGCGGTCAGCCGGCGACGAGGTCGAGCAGACCCGCTCGCACCAGGTCGGTGCGCAGCTCGCCGAGCTCGGCGTCGCTCAGCGGAACGATGGGGAGCCGGGTCGCCCGGCTCGGCAGCAGACCGAGCAGCTCGAGCGCGGCCTTCGCGGTGGGCGCCTGCATCCCGGCACCGTTCAGCGCGTCGACCGCCGGCACGATCCGGCGGAACGCCGCGAGCGCGCCGGCGTGGTCGCCGGACACCCAGCAGCGGGCGATGGTGGCGAGGCCCGGGGTCGCGACGTGGCCGACGACGGACACGATGCCGACCGCGCCGAGCGCGAGCAGCGACAGGAACGCCGAGTCGTCGCCGGAGTACCAGGCGAGGCCGGTGCGCGCGATCGCCTTCGCAGCGCCGTAGCCGTCACCGGTGGCGTCCTTCACGGCGACGATGCGGGGGTGCTCGGCGAGCCGGTCGAGCGTCGGCGGCTGCACGCGCACGCCGGCCCGGCCCGGGATGTCGTAGACCATCACGGGCAGCTCGGTGGCGTCGGCCACCGCCTCGATGTGCGTCGCGAGCCCGTGCTGGGACGGCCGGGAGTAGTACGGGCTGACCACCAGGAGGCCGTGCGCGCCGGCGTCCGCCGCCTGCTCGGCCATGCGGACGGCGTGCGCGGTGTCGTTGGACCCTGCACCGGCGACCACGAACGCCCGCTCCCCCACTGCCTCGACGACGGCGGAGACCAGCTCGGCCTTCTCGGGGGCGTGCGTCGTGGGTGCCTCGCCCGTGGTGCCGTTGAGCACCAGGCCGTCGTTGCCCTGGTCGACCAGGTGCCGCGCAAGTGCGACGGCCGCGGCGAGGTCGACGGTGCCGTCGGCGGCCATGGGGGTCACCATGGCGGTGAGCACGGACCCGAAGGGACGGGTGGAGGACGTCACGTCGGGCATGAGGTCACGCTACCGCCCCGGTCCCCGACGTCCCGGACGCGTCCGCGCGGGCGTAGGAGCGGAACCGGTACCGCGTCCCCGTCCGGGAGACGAGCCACGAACCGGTGTCGAGGGCCGCCTCGCGGGACCCGTCCACCTCGAGCGGCTCGTCGCCGTCGACCCTGACGGGACGCCAGCGGGCCGGATCGATCGGCGGCGCCCAGGTGTCACCCGGCACGTCGAGGTCGACGTCGGTCACCTCGAGGCGGTCGGCACGCGTGATCGTCTCCGCGAACAACGCCGCTCCGCCGATGACCCACACCTCCTCATCGGCCCCGACCAGCTCGAGCGCGACCTCCAGCGACGGGCACACCTGTGCGCCGTCGGCCCGGTACCCCGGGTCACGCGAGAGCACGACGTTGCGGCGATCCGGGAGGGGCCGCATCCGCTCCGGCAGCGACTCCCAGGTCCGACGGCCCATCAGCACGGCATGTCCGGCGGTGAGCCGGCGGAAGCGGGCGAGGTCCTCCGGCAGGTGCCACGGCAGCGTGCCGTCCCGGCCGATCACCCCGTCCGCGGTCTGCGCCCAGACGAGCGCGAGGCTCACACCGCCACCGGCGCCTTGATCGCCGGGTGGTGCTGGTAGTCCAGCACGTGCACGTCCTCGTAGGTGTAGTCGAACAGCGACGGCGCACGGTCCAGCTCCAGTCGCGGTGCCGGGAACGGTGAGCGGGACAGCTGCTCGCGGACCTGGTCGACGTGGTTGTCGTAGACGTGGCAGTCGCCGCCGGTCCACACGAAGTCGCCGACCTCCAGGTCCACCTGCTGGGCCACCATGTGGGTGAGCAGCGCGTACGAGGCGATGTTGAACGGCACCCCGAGGAACATGTCCGCCGACCGCTGGTAGAGCTGGCACGAGAGCCGTCCGTCGGCGACGTAGAACTGGAACATCGCGTGGCACGGAGCAAGCGCCATCTGCGGGATCTGAGCGACGTTCCACGCCGAGACGAGGTGCCGGCGCGAGTCCGGGTCGCGACGCAGACCGTCGATGACGGCCGCGAGCTGGTCGACGTGACCGCCGTCCGGCGTGGGCCAGGACCGCCACTGCACGCCGTACACGGGGCCGAGCTCACCATCCGGTGCGGCCCACTCGTCCCAGATCGACACGCCGTGCTCCTGGAGCCAGCGGACGTTCGAGTCCCCGCGCAGGAACCACAGCAACTCGTAGACGACCGAGCGCAGGTGCACCCGCTTCGTCGTCACCAGAGGGAAGCCGGCCTGCAGGTCGAAGCGAAGCTGGGCGCCGAACAGGCTGCGGGTCCCCGTCCCGGTCCGGTCCGCCTTCCGCGTCCCCGTCTCCAGCACCCGGCGCAGCAGGTCCTCGTACGGCGTGGGCACGGACGCGTCGACCGGGCTCGTCATGGCGGACATCGTAGGTCGCGGACGCGGGAGGACATCGGGGGCTCGCACGGCGAGACTGGGGGCCATGACCGCCTCGTCGTCCTCACCGCCCATCGCTGCGTCCGCACTGCCGGCCGGCCTGCCGACCGGGCTGCTGATCGGTGGCGAGTGGCGAGCCGCCGGCTCGGGCGGCACGTTCGCCGTCCAGGACCCGGCGACGACCGACGTGCTGGCGGAGGTGTCCGACGCCGGTGAGCAGGACGGCCTCGACGCCCTGACCGCCGCCGACGCGGCCTTCCGGGAGTGGCGGAGCGTCGCGCCCCGCGACCGCAGCGAGCTGCTGCGGGCGGTGTTCGAGGCGATCACGGCCCGGACCGACGAGATCGCCGCGGTGATCACCGCGGAGGGCGGCAAGCCCCTGGCCGAGTCCCGTGCCGAGGTGGCCTACGCCGCGGACTACATCCGCTGGTTCGGGGAGCAGGCGGTGCGGATGGAGGGCCTGGCGCGGCGTGATCCCGCCGGCACGCACCACCAGCTGGTGCTGCGCAAGCC